>JAYUSX010000188.1:0-11628 GCA_043755475.1 Actinomycetota bacterium | reverse complement strand
CTCGCCGAGTCCGAGATACCCATATGGATGTGCTCCGCCCGTGTAGAACCAGCCGGCGAGCATGCTGGCCACACCGACCCCGAGCAACCACCACGACGTGGTGGCCGCCAGCACCAGACCGACGATCGCCGCGACGCCGAACGCCGCGAGCGCAGCGCGCTTCACGGCGCCCGGTGACGCCGCCCCGCTGCCGACCAGCCGCATCGGACCCACCCGAACCTCGTCGGTGCCACGGACTCCGTCGCTGTAGTCGTTCGCGTAGTTCACACCCACCTGCAGCGCCAGGCTCACGATCATCGCCAACGGGACGGTCCACCAACGCGCGCCTCCGTGTCCGACACCGACGACCGCTCCGAGCGCGACCGGCACGACCGCGGCCGGCAACGTGCGCGGCCGAGCACCGGCCAGCCAGGTGCTCATCGGGGTGCTCATCGCTGTCCTCTTCGCTGTCCTCTTCGCTGTCCTCTTCGCTGTCCTCTTCGCTGTCCTCTTCGGTGTGCTCATCGGGGTACTCATCTCGAAACGACCATGCGCGTCCAGTCTGACACCCGACACCGCAGCCACCGGCCTTCGACCGGGGTCGCAACCGACCACACGCCCAGCCGCCCGACCGCTTCGAGCGATGCGGTCCGGTCCCTATCCTGCAGGCATGCCCCGTCTCATCGCGATCGACCTGCCTGGTGGTGAGGCGTTCATCGCGGCCGTTCGTCGAGCATGGACCGCCGGCGATGCAGTGCTGCCGATCGACCAGCGACTCCCGGTGGCTGCGCGGCTGGCGCTCCTGGACTCGATGGCACCCGCCGCGATCGTGGACGTCGACGGAGAGCATGAAGCGGCGAACGGCCGCGCTGTCGACGACGGCGATGCCTTGGTGATGCCCACCAGCGGGTCGACCGGCAGCCCGAAGGGCGTCGTGCTCACCCACGCTCAACTCGATGCGTCCGCTTCGGCCACCAGTGCCCGCTTGGGGGTGTCGCCCGACGACCACTGGCTGGCATGCCTCCCTCTCGCTCACATCGGTGGCTTCTCGGTGCTCACCAAGGCGTGGGCCGCGGGCACGCCCCTCACGGTGCTGCCTGGCTTCGAGGCAGGAGCGGTCATGGCGGCCGCCCGACAGGGCTGCACGCTCGTGAGCCTCGTGGCGACCGCACTGGCCAGGATCGACCCTGCCGTGTTCCGCCTGATCCTGCTGGGCGGCAGCCGTCCCCCGGCCGACCGCCCTGCCAACTGCGTCACGACCTATGGCCTCACCGAATCCGGCGGTGGAGTGGTGTACGACGGGCGCCCCATCGACGGCGTCCAGATTCGAATCGGCACCGGTGGCACGGGCACCGGCAGCGGCAGCGATGTCGAGGGCAAGGGCAAGGGCGAGATCTTCCTGCGCGGCCCGATGTTGACGCACACCTATCGCGACGGCACGGTTCCACTCGACGGCCACGGCTGGCTCGCGACGGGCGACCTCGGCGAGTGGCGATCCGACGGGCGGTTGCACGTCGCGGGTCGACGCGGCGACCTGATCATCACCGGGGGCGAGAACGTGTGGCCGGAGACGGTCGAGGCCGTGCTTCGCGAGGCGGCAGGCGTGGCCGACGCAGCGGTCGCGGGCGTCCCCGACCCCGAGTGGGGTCAGCGAGTGGTGGCGTGGATCGTGCCGGCCGACGCGGCCGATCCGCCATCGTTGACCCGACTGCGTGCTGCGGTGGCAGAGCGACTGCCGACGTTCATGGCGCCGAAGGAGTTGGTGTTGATCGATGTCGTGCCGCGAACGGCACTGGGCAAGATCGCGCGCGCCAGGCTGACCTCCGGTCGCGAGAGGTCGGAGGGCTAACGTCGCCTCGATGGGACCCAACGTGCGACAGCCGGTGATGTTGGTGACGGGAGGGGCGGCCGGTATCGGACGAGTCATCACCGATCGGTTCGTGGCCGACGGCGCGCTGGTGATCGCCGGGGACATCGACAACGGCGCGCTCGACTCGCTCCGCGAGGCCCACGGAGATCGAGTGATCGCGCGGCGATGCGACGTCACCGACGAGGCGTCGGTCGCTGCACTCGCCGATCTCCCCGGAGCATTCGGACGGTTGGCGAACCTGACGGATTCATGACGTCCACATCGACCGACCGCTTGTCCGCCGGGTACTGGCGACTGCTCGTCGCAAGCGGCATCTCCAACCTGGGCGACGGCATCTTCTTCGCCGCGTTGCCGTTGCTCGCATTGCGGTTGTCGGGCGATGCGATCAGCGTCTCGCTGGTCGCCGCCGCCTCGCTCCTGCCCTGGCTGCTGTTCGCCCTTCCCATCGGAGCGATGGTCGATCGCTACGACCGTCGACGGATCATGGTGATTACCGATTCGATGCGCGCGGTGATCGTGGGCGTGCTGGCGATCGTGGTCGCGTTCGACGTCATCCAGATCTGGATGCTGTGGTTCATCGCGCTCGCCCTCGGAACGGCGGAGGTGTTCTTCGACAGCGCCTCCCAGGCGATGCTGCCTGCGGTGGTGCCGGATGCGCTGTTGGAGAAGGCGAACGGTCGAAAGTACTCGGTCGACGTCACCGCCAGCCTGTTCGTCGGCACCCCGCTCGGCTCGTTGTTGTTCACCGCTGCCGTGGCACTGCCGTTCGGCCTCGATGCCGCCTCGTTCGTGGTCGCCGTGCTCCTCGTGATGGGCATCGCCGGGAACTTCAACCCGACGACCGCACCTCGACAACAGACCGCGTCGTTGTACGCCGAGATGCGCACCGGCATGCGTTGGTTGCGTGGACAGCCGTTGCTGCGCTCGATCGCAGCGTCGTTGGCGCTGAGCAACCTCGCATTCCAGATGCCACAGGCAGTCTTCGTCCTGTTCGCCCGCGACGAGCTGGGCATCGGCGAAACGGGCTTCGGATTGCTCCTCGCGTTGATGGGCGTCGGAGCGATCGTGGGTGGACTCGTCGGAGACCGGATCGTCAACCGCATCGGCCAAACGCAGTGCATCTACGGAGCGATCTGCACCTGGGTACTCACCCTGCTCGCAGTGCCCCTGTACCCGCATGCCTGGTTCGTCGCGATCGTCGTCTCGATCGAGTCGCTCGCGGCGACGGTCTGGAACGTGGTCACCATCTCGCTGCGGCAACAAGCGATCCCCGACGAGCTGTTCGGTCGGGTGAACGGCGTGTATCGCTGGGTCGCATGGGGCACCTTGCCGATCGGTTCGGTGATCGGCGGTCAGGTGGCCTACCACGTGGGTCTGCGCGCCAACTACGTCGTCGCCGCCGGCGTGATGACCCTCGCCGCTGCCGTCCTCCTCCGGCACGTCAACACGGCCGGCATCGTGCGCGCGCTGTCGGCCAATCGAGTGGCGACGAGTGTGGATGACACGCCGGTCGCCCGACGCGATCCCCTGTTCGACTGAACCTGCGCTCTGGTCCGAGCCAGCAGCCTCCGAGCCGGCAGCCTCCCGGCCAGCGGCGTCTCAGCCGGCGCTGCGCACGCCGGCTCCACCGTCGATCACGTAGGTCTCGCCGGTGATCCAACTGGCGGCATCGCTCACGAGGAACGTGACCAGGTTGGCGATGTCCTGAGGGTCGCCGAGCCGCTTCAACGGCAGCTGGGCGGCGAGCTTGTCACCGAAGTTGTCGACCAGGAACGCGGCGAAGTCGGTCTGCACCAGGCCGGGGGCCACCCCGACCACGCGTGTGGGACCGAGTTCGGAGGCGAGCTGCCGGGTGAGGTGGATGAGGGCAGCCTTGGTGAGGTTGTACACCCCGAGGCCTCCCTCGGCTCGCAGACCTCCCACGGAGGCGATGTTGACGATCACCCCCGGACGATCGTTCATCCCGGCGTCCCACACCGCCTGGGTCCAGAACAGTGGCCCCTTCAGGTTCACCTGGAACGTCTTGTCGTAGCGCGCGCTGTCGACACCGAGCGTCGCACCGAAGTAGGGGTTCGTCGCGGCATTGTTGACGAGGATGTCGATCGAACCGAATCGTTCGTTGGTCGCAGCCACGCACGCCAGCGCGGCATCGAGGTCACCGACGTTCGCGGCGAACACCTCGGTCTCCACGTCGACCCCGGCAGCGGCGCCCGCAGCGCCGATCTCGGCAGCTGCCAGCTGAAGCTGATCGAGCTTGCGCGAACACAGCATCACCTTCGCTCCGCTGGTGGCGAGCGTCGTGGCGATCGCCTTGCCGATGCCCTTGGATGCTCCGGTGACCAGGGCGACCTTGCCCTCGAGTGAGATCTGCACGAGCGCCGACCCTAGTCGGCGTCGACCGAGTCGTCGTCGTCGTCCGACTCGAGGTGCCGGGTGATCTCGACCCGCTTGATCCGTCGACCCTCCATCTCGCGCACCGTGAACGTCCAGCCGTGCGACACGATGTGATCGCCCTCGACCGGCACGTGACCGAGCGTGTTGAACACCAGGCCACCGAGCGTGTCCCAGTCGTCGGCAGGAAGGTCGGTCTCGAGCACTTCGTCGAGGTCGTCGATCGAGACTCGACCGTCGACCATGAAGCTGCCATCGGGCAGGTGGACGATCTCGGCGTCTTCCTCGTCGTACTCGTCGACGATGTCACCCACCAGCTCTTCGAGGCAGTCCTCGAGCGTGATCAGGCCGGCGATCGCCCCGTACTCGTCGGCGACGATCGCGAGATGGAACTTCTCGGTCTGCATCTCCCGCATCAGCCGGTTGACGAGCTTGTTCTCCGGGATGAATCGGACCGGCCTGACCAGATCGGTGACGGGCCGGGCACCGCCGCCCTCGCGCTCGACCCGCATCAGATCCTTGGTGTAGGCGAGACCCACGACGTCGTCGTCCTCGCCGAGCCCGAGCACCGGCAACCGGCTGTAGCCGTGCTCGATCGCCACGTCGAGCGCGGTGGTGACGGTGGACAGGTGCTCGATGGCCACCATGTCGGGCCTGGGCACCATCACTTCTCGGGCCACGGTGTCACCGAACTCGATGATGCTCTCGATGAGCTCGCGCTCTTCGTGCTCCACCACGCCCTCTTCGGCCGCGGTCTCGACGATGCCCAGCAGCTCCCGCTCGTTCACGAACGGCCCCTTCTCGAGGCCCTTGCCCTTCACGATCACGTTGGTCAGACCGATGAGGCCGCGAGACACCCACTGGAGCAGCGGGAATCGCACCAGCGCGCTCACCGGACGCGCGGACACCTTGGCCGCTCGCTCGGGATAGATCACTGCGTAGGTCTTCGGCACCGCCTCGGCCAAGACGAAGAACACCAGCACGTTGAGCGCTACGCCGATCGCCACGCCGGCTCCGCCGCCGAAGCTGCTCGCCAAGATACCCGTCAGCGTCGCCTGCACCGTCTGGCAGATGTTCACGGTGAGCAGCAACGGGTTCACCCACCGATCGGGCTTGCTCACCAACCACAGCACCGCCTTGCCGGACTTGCTGCCCGACTCGGCGAGGCTGGACGCGCGGTGCTTGCTGATCCGCGACAGACCCATCTCCGCCATGGCGAGGAAGATCAGAATGACGAGCAGGATCGCGATCGCGATCAGCATCCACACTTCGGACTGCGCCAAGGCGATCACTCCTGCTCCTGCCGGAAACCGTCGGGGGCGGGTCCGCGCCAGTGGTGTGCTTCGAGCAGCGCCCGTTCGCGGGCGCGCATCTCGAGTGCATCGTCGGGTTCGGCGTGATCGCGCCCGAGGATGTGGAGCACACCGTGCACGATCAACAGCGCGAGCTCGTCGTCGAGGTTTCCGGCGTGGTCCGGAGCCTGACGGGCGGCGACGGCGGGGCAGATCACCACGTCTCCGAGCAACAACGGCATGTCGCCGGGATCACCCGGCGCACGGTCGGGGCCCCGTGTGGAACCGGCCGGCACCACCATCTGCGTGACATCGTGGGCGTCGATCGGGAACGCAAGCACGTCGGTGGGGCCGTCCTTGCCCATGTAGTCGCTGTTCAACTCGGCCATCTCGGATTCGCCGACGAAGAGGATCGAGAGCTCGGCCAGCCCCCGCACGCCCTCGTCGAACAGCACTCGCATCGCGAGCTCCTGCCATCGGGCCAGTTCGAGTGGCACGTCCGACTGCTCGTCGGCGCAGAACACCTCGGGTTCACCGTCGCCGCCGACACGGGCATGGCCGGCGAGTCGCGGTCGGTTCGGATCACTCATCGCGTTTCTCCGCGGTCGCCCGACCACTGCGTTTCTGCTCTTGCATCTGCAACGACCGCTCGGACGAGCGCTCGTAGGCAGCGACGATGTCGGCGACGATGCGGTGCCGCACGACATCGCCGGCGCCGAGGTGGACGAACGTGAGACCATCGATGTCCTGCAGCGTACGTTCCAGGCCCAGCAGGCCGGAGCGACCATCGGGAACATCGATCTGCGTCGTGTCGCCCGTGACCACCACCTTCGAGCCGAACCCGATGCGGGTGAGGAACATCTTCATCTGCTCCGGAGTCGAGTTCTGTGCCTCGTCGAGGATGATGAAGCTGTTGTTGAGCGTGCGGCCGCGCATGAACGCGAGCGGAGCGACCTCGACGGCTTGGCGCTCGAGCAGCTTCTGCGCACCCTCTTGCTCGACCATGTCGTACAGAGCGTCGTAGAGCGGACGCAGGTACGGATCGATCTTCGCCATCAGGTCACCGGGGAGAAAGCCCAGCCGTTCGCCGGCTTCGACCGCCGGACGGGTGAGGATGATGCGTTGCACCTGCTTGGTCTGGAGGGCGTGCACCGCCATTGCGACCGCCAGCCAACTCTTGCCGGTACCGGCGGGGCCGAGACCGAAGGTGATCACATTGGTGCGGATCGCGTCGATGTACTTCTTCTGGCCGGCCGTCTTCGGTCTGACCGGGCGTCCCTTGGCTCCACGCATGATGTCGTCGCTGAGTACGGCGCTCGGCCGCTCGTCGTGCAGGATCATGTCGATGGCGCGACCCAGGACGGTTTCGTCGAGGTGCTGCCCACGCTGGAGCAGCATCACGAGCTCTTCCACGAGACGACCGGCGCGTTCGGCATCGCCGCCCTCGAGGTGCACCTCGTTCCCGCGGGCCACGATCGACGCCTCGGGGAAGGCACGCTCGATCTGACGGAGGAACACATCGCGCGGCCCGCACAGGGCGGGCATGACGTGAGGACCCGGAACCACCACGGTGTAGGCGATCGGAGCGGTCGTCATGCAGGAAAGGCTGCGACGGTGGCAGCAGAGTTACCCATGTCGGCCACAGGGTAGCGAGTCGAAGCGGCGTGCCGCACCGATCCCCGGTTCGCCGAATGTCACCGATGGTGGCGCCATCACCGCGAACACGCGCCGTCTCCCTTGTTCGCACCGAACGATCACCGGCTGGTCGCGCGCAGCGCGCGCGATAGAACACCCCTTGCGTTTCTCGGTCGACATCCTTACGATGGAGCCGTACCTGCTGGCGGGCAGGCGGGCAGGCACGCGCTGGCCCGGCGACGCCAGCCCAGTCAGCCGTGCGTCGGCGCACGAGAGGCAGGCGAAGCGAGCCGTGAGAGCCATCCCATCTCGAGCGATCTGGGCCTTCCTGTTGCTGGGTTGCCTCGCCTCGATCACGGCGACGGCGCTCGGCGCCTCTGCCATCGACGGCGTCTTCGTCGTGGCAGCCGCGCTGGTCCCGCTCGCGATGTGGCTCTCGCACCGGGTGTACGAGATCCCCCGACGAGTGGCCATCGCCGTGGCGGCGATCGGGCTGTCTTTCGCTGCGGGCCCGGCGATCGAAGCGGGATTCGGTGCCACCGGCGCCCCTCTGTTCGCCGCGGCGCTGCTCCGCCTGCTCGCCGCGACGGCCATCGCCGGGGGCGCGTGGATGCTGGTGCGGCGCCATCGCTCCTTGAGCGACGCTGGAGTCGTCGGAGACGCCCTCATCGTCGGCCTGGGCAGCTTGCTCATCTCGTGGGTCGCGTTCTTGCAGCCTGCGCTGCACGTCAGCAGCGAACCGGCGATCACCACACTCGTCGCAGGACTCGATCAGCCGATCGGGTCGGTGATCCTCTTCCTGTTCGCGATGCATCTGCTCACCGAGAGCAGGTCCAACGTCTCCTCGTGGCTCATCAGCGGCAGCGTGCTGCTCATGCTCGTGGGCGACCTGATCGATGCGCTCGTCGTCAGCGGCCACATCGATGTCGGCCGTCTCGTCAACGGCCACATCGACAAGGGTTTCGCCGGCGAAGGGCTGACCGAGGTGTCGACCGCGCTGGCCACGATGGCCTTCTTCGCACTTTCCGCGGCATTCATGCACCGAAGCATCGAATCGATCGAACAGCCCGCGGGCTCCCGAACGTCGCCGCGACTGCTCAGCCGGCTGATCATCACCACGTCGTCGCTCGTGTTCCCGGTCATCGTGCTCGCGGTCTCCGGCCCGATGGACACGATCGACAGGATCGTTCGGACGATGCTCGCTCTCGTCCTCGCTGCCACCGTGACGCTGCGCGTGGTGTTCTCGGTGCGGGCCGACAGCGAGGCCCAAAACGCCCTCCTGCGCGCCGCGCACACAGATCCGCTCACCGGTCTGCCGAACCGAGTCCTGCTCCTCGAGCAGATCTCGTCGTACGTGCACGAACTGTGGCGGGCCGATCGCGAGCCGACGCTGTACTTCGTCGACCTCGATCGGTTCAAGAACATCAACGACTCGCTGGGCCACGCGGCAGGCGACGAGGTGTTGCGCATCGTGGCCGAGCGTCTGGTGAACGCCGTCCCTGCCGAGGCGATGGTCGCTCGGCTCTCGGGTGACGAGTACGTCGTGCTCGACCCGACCACCAAGTCACTCGCATCCGCATCGGGGCCCGCCGAGCGTCTGTTGAGCGTGTTCCGCGAACCGATCGCGCTCGCGCAAGGTGACGTGTTCGTGACGGCGAGCGTCGGTGTCTCGTCGATCGATTCGATGGCAGCCAAGCCAGAGGACGTGCTGCGCCACGCCGACACGGCCATGTACCGCGCCAAGGACTCCGGTCGGAACTGCATGGCCTTCTTCGACGAGTCGATGCACGAGCGGATCGCTCATCGCCTGTCGGTGGAGACCGCGTTGTATCGGGCGCTCGACCGCCACGAGTTGCGGATGTTCCACCAACCCATCCTCGATCTCGACACGGGCGAGGTGGTCGGTTTCGAGGCACTCATGCGCTGGCAGCAGAGCGACGGCACGATCGTGTCCCCTGCCGAGTTCATCCCGATCGCGGAAGAGACCGGCACGATCGTGCCGATCGGAGCATGGGCGCTGTTGGAGGCTCTCACCCAGCTGCGCCGCTGGATCGACGACGGCGTGTGCAGTCCGCAAGCGACGATGTCGGTGAACGTGTCGCCGCGTCAGCTGGCCGACCCGGGCCTGCCGTCGATCGTCAGCGAGGCGCTGGCCAGGTCGGGCGTCGATCCGGGTCTGCTCTGGATCGAGATCACCGAGAGCGTGATGATCTCCGAGCCGGAGCTCGCGCTGGCGACGCTGCAGAAGATGAAGGCGCTGGGAGTTCGCGTCGCGCTCGACGACTTCGGCACCGGGTACTCGTCGCTGTCGCTCCTGCAGCGATTCCCCCTGCAGCGGATCAAGATCGACCGGGCCTTCGTCCAAGGTGTCGCCGACAACCCGAGCGACCGGGCGTTGGTGCGAACGATCATCGCGATGGGCACGTCGCTCGGTCTCGACATGGTCGCCGAAGGCGTCGAGAGCCTGCACCAGATCCAGGTGCTCCACGAGCTCGGTTGCCGCAAGGCGCAGGGCTACCTGATCAGCCACCCCGTGCCCGCCGACGCGATGCGTTCGACGGTGTCGGCGTTGGAGCGCATCGGTCGCTTCCCGCTCTTGCGCGGCGAGCACCGTGCCGGCCAGCTGTAACGCCGGCGCACACAGGTGTCGAGGCGGGGTTACCGTCGAGCGGATGGAAGCTGCAGAGCACCGGACGCAGCACGGCATCATCGTGCCCGAGTCGGCGCTGTCGTGGCGCTTCATGCGCTCGTCCGCGCCGGGTGGTCAGCACGTGAACACGTCGAGCACCCAGGTGGAGCTGCGGTGCGACCTCACGCTCGTTCGCGGTCGAGAAGCCGATGTGGCCCGCGTCCGAGAGCGGCTGGGCGACGAGGTGCGGTTGCGGGCATCGGACCACCGATCCCAGGTCAGGAACCGTGCTGACGCACTGCGTCGACTGCTCGAACGGATCGACACCGCATCGATCGGCGAGGTGCCGCGACGGAAGACCAAGCCGACGCGAGGGGCCGTGCGGGCTCGATTGAACGACAAGAAGCAGCACTCGGAGCGCAAGACGGCGCGACGGTGGCGCCCCGACGACTGAATCAGTCGCGGCGGCTGCGCCGGCGACCGCGATCGCCTTCCGCATGTGCGGTGGGAACCGAGTTCGTGAGCGGACCGATGCGCTCGATGATCTGGTCGACCGTCGGAACGCCGGCTGGCTGGCGAGTGTCGAGCGCCTGGCGCATCGACGCGAGATGCTCGGGGGAGGTTCCGCAGCACCCGCCGACGATGCGTGCGCCGGCATCGGCAGCCATTTGCGCGTACTGCGCCATCAGTTCCGGTGTGCCCGAGTAGACGATCTCGGTGCCCTGGAAGTGCGGGATGCCGCAGTTGCCCTTGGTGATGACTGCGGTGTGCTCGCCCGAGCAGATCGACAGCACCGTGACCAGGATGTCGCTCGCACCGACGCCACAGTTGGCACCGAACGCGACCGGCGCCACGGCGAGTCCGTCGAACACCCGCACCAGCGCATCGGGCATGACGCCCATCATGGTGCGACCTGCAGTATCGAACGAGCACGTCGCGGTGTACGGCATGCCCGCGTCGATCGCTGCCTGCGACGCGGCGCGCACCTCTTCGACCGACGACATCGTCTCGATCCAGATGACGTCGACGCCGCCTTGCTTCAACCCCTCGATCTGTTCGCGGAAGCTGGCGATCGCCACCGCTTCGGTGAGCGCACCGAGTGGCTCGAACAACTCACCGGTCGGCCCGACCGAGCCCGCGACCACCACCGGGCGATCAGCGCGGTCGGCCACCTCACGAGCCAGTTCAGCGGCTCGCTTGTTGAGCTCGATCACGCGGTCTTGGGCGTGGTGCAGCTTGAGCCGATGCGCAGTTCCGCCGAAGGAGTTGGTGAGGATGATGTCGGCGCCGGCATCGACGAACTGCTGGTGCAGCTCCTGCACGCGCTCGGGATGCTCTTCGTTCCACAGCTCGGGTGGGTGGCCGGACATCAGACCCCGCTGGAAGAAGTTGGTGCCGGTGGCACCGTCGGCGAGAACGACATCGTGTCGTGCCAGCAGTTCGGCGAGCGTTGTCCGCATCAGCGTGTGACTCCCTGCGAGGTTCGGAACGGGAGGTCAGGCTAGTAGCCGGCCGACTCACTCCCCCGTGATGGCAGGGTCGAACGGACGCCGCGAGAAGATCTCGCGCAGCATCGGCTCGAAGTGTTCCAGCGACTCGGTGGGGTACGCCGGGTCGAACGATGCCTGATCCCATCGCTCGCAGAACATCGCACAGGTGTCGAACCACGGGTGGTCGCGGTACGCGTCGCGGGCGTTCGGATCGATGCCCACGTGGTGGCCGTAGTACACCTGCTGGAAGATGCCGTGCATGTTCACCACCCAGGTGACCTCGGCCCGCACGTAGGGGCGGATGACAGCTGCCGCCAGCTGTGAGTGGTTCTCCGGGGCCAG
>JAYUSX010000187.1:0-11634 GCA_043755475.1 Actinomycetota bacterium | reverse complement strand
CCGCCGGCCAGAACCGTCTCGACGTCGACTTCTCCTACGCCGGCACGGGTTCGATCGGTGATCGTGTCTGGTACGACCGCGACAGCGACGGGATCCTGGATCCCGGCGAGACGGGCCTGGCCAACATCGACGTGAGCGTGGTGTGGCTCGGCGCGAACGGCGTGTCCGGCGGCGGCGACGACGTGATCTTCAGCACGACGACCGACGCCACGGGCACCTACCTCGTCGATCACCTGCCGGCCGGGAACTACTCCGTGATGGTCGACGCCTCCGATCTCCCGCCGGGCATGCAGGCCACCTACGACCTCGACGGCACGGGCACCACCCAAGTCACGGCTGTCAGCCTCACGTCCGGCCAGGACAGGGTCGACGTCGACTTCGGCTACGTGGGCCTTGCCTCGATCGGGGACAAGGTCTGGTTCGACATCGACGGCAACGGCTCCTCGGCGCCCGAGCCGGGAGACCCAGGTCTGGCCGGGGTCGGCGTGACGGTCCGTTGGGCCGGCCCCGACAACGTGTTCGACAACGCCGACGACGTCGTGGTGATCACCACCACCGATGCCGCTGGCGACTACCTGGTCACCGACCTGCCTTTCGGACCGGTGCGAGTGAGCATCGCCCCCTCGTCGTTGCTCGGGTTCGAACCCACGTTCGACGGTGACGGCATCGGCACCGCGAACACGGTGACGATCAGCCTCACGGCCGACAACGTCGGCACCGTCGGTGTCGACGAGGCCAACCGTCGCGATGCCGACTTCGCGTTCACCGGCACCGGTTCGATCGGCGACCTGGTGTGGGAGGACATCGATGCCAACGGCTCGCTCAACGGTCTCGAGCTCGGCATCGACGCCGTCGGCGTGACGGTCACCTGGGCGGGCCTCGACGGCGTGGCCGGCAACGGTGACGACGTCAGCTGGGCCACCGCGACCGCCGGGGGCGGCGCCTACCTGGTCGACCGACTCCCTGCCGGCGCCTTCACCGTCGTGGTCAACACCTCCACCCTGCTCCCTGGCCTGGTCAGCGTCAGCGAGCTCGATCCGACGCGCGATTCACGCACGGCCGTCTCCCTCACGCCGGGCCAGGACCGCACCGACGCCGATTTCGGCTACCAACTGCAGGCCGACCTCAGCATCGACAAGTCACACACCGGACGGTTCGAAGTGGGACAGAACGGCGTGTACAGCCTGCTCGTTCGCAACCTCGGTCCGGCGTCGGCTGTTACCCCTCGCGTCACCGACGTTCTGCCAGCCGGCCTCACCTATGTGAGCGCCGCCGGCACGGGGGTCACCTGTGCGGCCACCGGCCAATCCGTCGGATGCGACCTCGTCACGATGGCGGTGAATGCAACCATCACGATCACACTCACGGTCGCCGTCGGGCGCTCCGCAGCGCCCAGCGTCATCAACAGCGCAACCGTGACGTCCCCCACTGCCGACCCGGTGCCGACCAACAACACCGACACCGATCCGACCGACGTGCCACTGGCCGACCTGTCGATCAGCAAGCGCCTCGAAGGCAGCCTGGCGGCCAACGCCACGGTCACCTACGTCCTCGAGGCCACCAACCTCGGTCCCAGCCCATCGGGCGCTCCGATCGTCATCAGCGACGATCTGCCGGTCGGGCTCACCTTCGTCGATGCCACCAGCACCGGCGCGACGTGTGTGAACGAGGGCCAACTGGTCACCTGTCGGTCGAACGCCGCCGTCGCCGTCGGCCAGGTGGTGAGGGTGGACGTCAGAGTTCGGGTGACGGCACCTGCGGGCACCTCGATCGTGAACAACGCGACCGTGACCGGCGATCCGACGTTCGGGTCGTCGGTGCCCACCGATCCGGCGGCCGCGAACAATGGCGCGTCGACCCCATCGGCCGTCGTCGCGGCGAACCTGCCGGTGACCGGGTGGGCCCTGATCCGTCAGTGGTTGAAGACAGCGCTGTGGTTGATCGTCCTCGGTGGTTTCACCGTTCTGATCGGACGGCGCCGTCGCCGCTCGGCCCCGTTGACATGATCGGCGATCGGGTCACTCATTGGTCGAGTCAGGTGACGAGCGCTGCCAACGCCGCGACCGCGACCACGAATCCGACCACTGCCATCGCAACACTGCGTCCGCGAGGCGCCTGCTCGAGATCGCCCTCATTGCGGGGCGACTCGGGTGGGCGCACGAGGGCCATCACGTTCCCCACGAACATCGCGCCACCGAGTGCCAACAGGATCCAGACGATCAGGTCGTCGCCGAGCAACAGCCCGGTATCAGCAGCCAGCAGCATGGTCGCCAGTGTGCCTTCCGGACACGATGCCGCCACCACAGCATGAAAGACTTTCTCCATGGGCTATCACCACATCGCGTTCGCCACTCGTGATTCGGAGGCGACTCACCAGTTCTACACCGACGTGATGGGGTTCACGCTGGTGAAGACCAACGTCGGCCCCACACCGGGCACCCACGGAGGCTGGAGCAAGCACTTCTTCTACGACACGACCTCCGCCGACAGCAGCACCGGCGGTGCCGGCGGTGCCGGCGGTGCCGGCGGTGCCGGCGGATCGTCTGATTCCGGGATGATCGCGTTCTGGGAGATCCATGACAGCGAGATCGGTGCCGACTTCGAGGTGGACATCAACGCCACGGCCGGGCTGCCCGGATGGGTGAACCACTACGCGTTCGACGCCCCGACGGCGGCTGACCTCGAGCGCCACCGCGAGCGCTGGCGCGGTCTTGGGCACACCGTGGTCGAGATCGATCACGACTTCTGCAGGAGCATCTACACCACCGACCCCAACGGGAACATGGTCGAGTTCTGCCACACCACTCGCGACTTCACCCCTGAGGAACGGGCGAATGCGGTCGCGATCCTCCACGACCCGACCCCGGCGATGGAGCCACACGCGCCGAAGATCACCGTCCACCCTCCGGTCACCGCCGACGCTCCGGCCTGAGGTTCCGTCGGGTGATCTGTCGATCGCCTGAAAACGTGCGGCTCGCGGACTCATCATCGATGAGACGCGGGCGGTCGGGCCGGAAAACGACGAAAGGCCCCGCACCGGAGTGCGGGGCCCTTCGAAGCGAACTAGATCTTGCGGACCTTCTGGGCTTCGTCGCCCTTCCGGCCCTGAGCGACCTCGAACTCGACGGCGTCGCCTTCGTCGAGTGACTTGTAGCCATTGCCTTCGATGTTCGAGAAATGGACGAAAACGTCCGGGCCGCCCTCGCGGGAGATGAATCCGAAGCCCTTCTGAGCATTGAAGAACTTCACGGTACCTGTGGTCATTTTATTTCCTGACTTGAAAAGTGCGCCGCCTCGTTCGACGGTCGCTGCGACACGATAACCCCCGCGCGACCGCGATTGTTCCGAAATGACGAATACCTGATCCAGCTCACGCAGCGTGAGATCGACGCAACGGCCGCTGCCCGGCTCAGGGCGAGCCCGTGTACGGGTCCCATGCCGCTGGTGCATCGGCCAGAAAGCGTTCGAGTTCGGCTCGAAACCGTGTGGGCCCGAGACCACTGTCGCCAACGTCGAGCCGCAGCGACGGCGTGAGCGCCCCAGGTGCATCGGCTCGCCACGCAGCGTCACCTGGTTCTTCGGCGTTCAGCCGGTCGGCCAGCACTCGGAGATCGGGACGGCACATCACCGGTCGACTGCGGAACATCACCCAGGTCTCGTAGCGGCACTCCACCGAGCAGTGGCCGCCTTGCACCGTGGCGATCCGCAGTCGATCGGTCACAGCGTTCACCGCCGCGGGGTGCACGGCCTCGGAGCGATCGATCGTGAACCGCGTGGTCGCTCGGGCGGCCCACGACTCCGGAACGGTCACGATCGCCAGATCGAGATCAGGTCGCTCCTCCACCGTCACGATTCCGCTCGCGATGGCCTCCAGGCTCTCGGTCAGATGAGCGTCCTCAGCCTCCCACCACGGACGCACCCCCTCCGGCGCATCGAGCACGTCGCTCATCTGCGGCAGGAGGGCCTCGTACAGCCGACCGCACTGCTCGTCGTAGTCTCCGTCGAAGATCGACGGCTCCAACGGCGACCGTTCAGGATCTGCCCAGGCCGCCAAGGCGAACGCGATCCGCATCGAGTCGCGATCGACGAACGTGGCGAAGTCGCCGGCTCGAGCGACGTCGATCGCCCGATCGCGCCGAGCCTGCGCCGCATCGGGTTCAACGAGAGCGAAGGCGCCCATCAGGCCGTCCTGGTCGAAGTGGTTGTTCGTGACGACCTCGAGCCGGTCGATGCCGAAAACTCCTGACCGATCGAGCGCGTGAAAGGCGATCTGAGCCGACAGGTCGTCGAGCAGTTCGACCGGCGTCGGGCTGCCGGGCCAGTGCGAGAGCGTCAGCGCGGTGCCCTCGGTTGGTCCCCCGTCGACCACCACGTGCGGCCTGCCATCGAGCAGGTGAGACGGCACGAAACGCATCGACATCCCGACGACGGTACCCGGCGTCGTCAACCGTTCTCTGTCGACGACGCCGACCCACGACCGAGCGCCCACCACGTCGCTCCCGCGGCCAGCACCTCGATGACACCACCGGCCCCGAACGACCACCTGACACCGACCGCAGCGGCGATCGACCCGCTCGTCACCGCCCCCACGACGATCACGCCGCGGGTGAAGACCCGCGCCGTCACGTTCACTCGTCCGAGCAGGTGGTTCGGCGTCAACCGTTGCTGCATCGAACGAGCCACGGGGATGCGCGCGCCGGCCGGCAGACCGTGGACGGACCAGATCACCGCTGCTCCCCACAGCGACGTCGCCCTCGACATCGCGATCATCGCTGCGCCCTGCGCCAACGTCATCGCCGAGAGGGCTGCCCGTGGCCCGATCGCTCGCGCCAGGCGGCTTCCGCTGAGCGACCCGACGAAGGCTGCCACCGCGCCGACCGCGATCAATGTGCCGAACCCCGCCGGTGAACCCCCGAGCTCGTCGGTGACCATGACGACGAGCAGGCTGAGGCCCGCCGAGGCGCCGAAGTAGTACAGAACCGTCGCCGCGGTGAGCGGTCCGAGCACTCGATGCCGGCGAAGCCACCGAAGCCCCTCACGCGCCTCATCACGGACCGATGACCCGGCAAGCGGCTCGTCCTGCGACGCGGATGCGGGGAGTCGGCTGAACGGCACCACAGAGCCGAGGTAGCTCAACGCGTCGATCAGGAACGGGAGCCACGGAGCAAACCCGAACGCCGCCGCACCGATCGGGCCTCCCGCCACGTCGTTCGTCACGATCTCGACGCTGGCGATCCGCCCGTTGGCGGTGTCGAGGTGCTCGTCATCGACGACGGTCGGCACCAGGGCGACGATGGATGGATCGACCAGGATCTCCCCAGCGGTGATGAGGAACGCCACCACACACAGTTGCCAGACGGCGACGATGTCGGCGAGCACCAGCAACGCAAGGGATGCCATCACCACACCACGCCACGCCTGCGTGATCAGGATCGTGCGGCGGCGGTTCCACCGGTCGACGAACACTCCGCCTGCCGGGGCGACCGTGACCCACGGCAGGAACTGCGCTGCCGTGACCGAACTGACCAGCAGCGGCGACGACGTCACTTCTGCGGCCAACAACGGCAAGGCGGCCAGCCGGATCCCATCACCGGTGTTGCTGATCAGCGAACCAGCGAAGAGCGACCTGAAACCAGGCCCCAACGAACCATTCGCGGAGCGCACGTGACGGACCGTACTCCCAGCGGTGCAACTCGATGGGCCGTCACACCTCGGTCGTCACACCTCGGTCGTCACTTGATGGCCGTCACTTGATGGCCGTCACTTGATGGTCGTCACATGATGGTCGTCACGTGATGGCCGTCAGTTGAGGCCCTTGGCGGCGTTGTCGTAGCGGGTGTAGGCCCCGTTGAACACGAGCCGCACCACGCCCGTCGGGCCTGAACGGTGCTTGGCGATGATCACCTCGGCCAGCCCCTTGTCGGGCGTCTCGCGGTTGTACACCTCATCGCGGTAGAGGAACATCACGACGTCGGCATCTTGCTCGAGCGAACCCGACTCACGCAGGTCGGCGAGCATCGGGCGCTTGTCGGCGCGAGCCTCGAGGTTTCGACTCAGCTGGCTCAGGGCCACGATCGGCACCTCCAACTCGCGAGCCAGGATCTTGAGGCCACGGCTGATCTCGCTCACCTCAAGTTGGCGGTTCTCGGAGTTCGAGCCGCCGCTCATGAGCTGGAGGTAGTCGATCACGATCAGCGACAGACCCCCGAAGCGCGCCTTCATCCGGCGGGCCTTGGCACGAATCTCCATCACCGTCACGCGTGGGTTGTCGTCGAGGAACAACGGCACCTCGAGCCGGTTGATGGCACGGCCGATCTTGGTCCAATCGCTGTCGACGAGCCGACCGGTGCGGAGCTTCTGCGAGTCGACTCGTGCCTCGCTCGACAGGATTCTCTGGGTGAGCTCGGCGTGGCCCATTTCGAGCGAGAAGAACAATGCCGGCTTCTTGGCGGTCATCGCGATGTGCGTCGCCATCCCCAGCCCGAACGCCGTCTTTCCCATCGCAGGCCGGGCACCGACGATGTTGAGCGTGCTGGGCTGGAGACCCGACATGATCTCGTCGAGGTCGTTGAAGCCGGTCGCCACTCCGGTGATGGTGTCACCGCGATCGAAGGTCTCCTGCAGCTTGTCCATCGCGAGCGGCAAAAGGTCACTGAGCGGCATCGTGGAGTCGGTGACCCGGTCCTCGGCCACTTCGAACATCTTCGTCTCGGCCTCGTCGAGCGCCTTCGTGACGTCGTCTGGCTCCATGTAGGCGAGCTCGGCGATCTCGCTCGCCACACTGATCATCCGCCGCAACACCGCGGTGTCCTGAACGATCTTGGCGTAGCGGTTCGCGTTCGAGATCGCGGGTGTGGCGTTCTGAAGTTCGAGCAGGAACTGAGGGCCGCCGATCTCGTCGAGCAGACCACTGCGACGAAGCTCGTCGGCGACGGTGACGACGTCGATCGGTTGCCCCGTGGTCATCAGTCCACGTACCGCTGCATAGATGTGCTGATGGGCCGGCTTGTAGAAGTGATCGACCAGGAGACCGAGCTCGGCCACGTTGCCGACGACGTCTCGTGACAGCAGCAGCGCCCCGAGCAGGCTCTCTTCGGCATTCAGGTTGTGCGGCGGGACACGGCCCTCGTTGCGACGTCCGGAGGGCGATCGACCGCCGCTGTTGCGGTCGCTGTTGCCGCCGCTGTTACCGCCGCCGTTGCGGTCATCGTTGAATGCCATGGGACCACCACCTTCGTCGGACGACCATGTGGATCGCTAGTGCCAACTACCTGTGTCTTTCCTGGGGACAACCAGTGTCGCCTGTGGACACCATCGGAACGCGGAGCCCCGACGAGCGCGACGCCACGAGCTGCGAAAGTCTTGGATGACCAGGGGCCCCGTACGAAGGGGGGACTGGATCGAGGGGGTGTGCATCACGGGGCGCGACGAATGAGCAACGTGTGGACAACGAGGGCGATTCCCCGACCGCGGTTGCCGCAGTCGGGTTCTCGGGCGCTCGATCACCGGTTCGGGCCTGGTGGTTCAGGCCGGTTGGTTCGGGCCGGTTGGCTCAGGCCTTGACGACGTCGATGTTCACCGGGAACTCGACATCGGAGTGCAACTTCACCGAGACGCTGTACGCACCGAGCGTCTTGATCTGTTCGACGTGCAGCTTCCTGCGGTCGATCGAGATGTTGGCCTGAGCGTGGATCGCCTCGGCGATGTCGCCCGTGGTGACGGAACCGAACAACCGGCCCTCGGAGCCGGCCTTGGCAGTGATGGTGATCGTGCGTGCCACCAATGCCGATGCGATGGTCTGCGCCGACTCACGATCGGCGGCATCGCGGAGGTCGCGGGCGCGGCGCATCGCCTTGGCCTGGCTGACGGCACCGTCGGTGGCCACCAAGGCATGGCCCTTCGGAAGCAGGAAGTTACGGGCATGCCCGTCGCTCACCTCGACGATGTCGCCGCGCTTGCCGACGCCGACCATGTCATTGCGGAGAATCACCTTCATGATCAGGCCTCCACCTCGGACTCGACGGAATCGGTCGAATCGACCGACGATGTGCTCGTCGTCTCGACGGAAGCATCGACGTCGGACGCAGCGGCCTCGTCGCGACGAGGGGCACGCTCGCGACGCTCGTCACCGTCACGCGGCGGGCGGCCCGCCCTGGTCTGAGACACGCGCTTGGTGTACGGCAGGAGGGCCATCTCGCGAGCGTTCTTCACCGCATTGGCGATGTCGCGTTGCTGCTGGACGTCGTTGCCGGTGACCCGACGGTTGCGGATCTTCGAGCGATCGCTGACGAAGCGCTGCAGGAGGTTGACGTCTTTGTAGTCGACGAACTCCACCTTCTCGGTGACGAGCACGCTGGTCTTCTTCTTGAACTTCTTCGGATTGGCTTCGCGAGGAACGCGAGCCTTGTTCTTCTTGCTGGTCATAGGTCTCTCGGTTCGAAACGATCGGTGTGATCGATGGTGATCAGATGCGGATCAACGGTGCGTTGGTCGGTGGGATCTCGAGGAGATCAGAACGGCTCTTCATCGCCGTACACGGGATCAGCGGGGCGCCCGCCGCCGGCGTTGCCGCTCGGCGAGTTGCCGCCGCCCTGACGACCGCCGCCCTGGCCGCCCTGGCTGCCTTGGCCGCCCTGGTAGCCACCGCCCTGGCTGCCGTCGGTGTTGGTGCGCTGCGTGCGCTCGACGGTTGCCGTCGCCCAACGGAGGCTCGGTCCGATCTCGTCGGCGACGATCTCGACGACGTTGCGCTTCTCGCCCTGCTGGGTCTCGTACTCACGCTGCTCGAGGCGACCGGTGACGATCACCCGGGATCCCTTGGTGAGTGACGCAGCTGCGTTCTCGCCGAGTTGATCCCATGCGCTGACGTTGAAGAACGACACCTTCTCCTGCCATTCGCCGTTCTGCTGATAGCGACGATTCACGGCCAGCCCGAAGCTGGCGATGCCCTTGCCGCCCGTCGTGAAACGGAGCTCGGGATCGCGGGTCAGGTTTCCAACGATGGTGACGGTGTTGTCGGCCATGATGGCCTCCTTCGTGGACGGGGTCCGGTGGGACCTGCGGCCGTCAGGCCGCAGCCTCCGACATGCCGCGGCGCTCGGCCTCGGCATCGGGCAGACGGATGAGCTTGTGGCGGACGATGTCGTCTGCGATGCGGAACGAACGCTCGAGTTCGTCGAGGGCGCCGCCGGTCGCGAAGAGGTTCATGACCACGTAGTAGCCATATTCCTTCTTGTTGATCGGGTACGCGTACTGACGGCGGCCCCACCAATCGGGCTTGCCGTGCACCGAGCCACCTGCTGCGGAGATCGAGTCGGTGATCGACTTGATCCACGCCCGGGCGGCGGCGTCTTCGAGGTCACCATCGATGATGACCATGAGTTCGTAGGCACGCTGCATGCGTGTGGAACCTCCCTTCGGACCCGATGCTGTTCCTGCAGCCCCGGGGCCCCGTGATGGGGCAGGGTGAATATGACCCGGTGAGCGTAACGGGTGATTCGCAACATGGCACCAGTCGATCACGAGGGTGTGACACGACCGATACGGTCGGCGACATGGATCTGCAGGCCTGGCTCCTCGACTCCCACTCCGACGTCCGCCGCCGACTGTTCGGCTCGGTCGTCCAACACATCCCCACCAGCCGGTGGCATGAGCAGGTGGACGGCGGCGGTTCCAGCATCACCTGGCTGCTGCTCCACCTCGCCCGCCATCAGGATCTGGCCATCACCACGGTGATCCGCAACAAACCGCCGCTGTTCCTCGGCCATGCCTCGGCCCTCGGGCTCGTGGATGCCCCGGTCTCGAGCGGGCTCGGAGAGAGCGAACAGGTCGAGGTGTCAGCGGCGGTTCGACCCGAGGCGCTCGTGGAGTACGTGATCGCCACGTTCGACGCCACCGAGCGGTGGCTCCGCAAAGTGTCGGCGATGTCCATGGCCGTCGTACCCGACACGCAGCGTCGTCTCCGCACCAAGGCGCAGCTCGATCCGAACGAGCTCGACTGGCTGTTCGGCATGTGGAGTGGTCACACCGTCGACTGGTTCGTCCAGTGGCCCGTGATCGGCCATGGTCAGGGCCATGTCGGTGAAGCGATCGCGGTTCGCCACCGCATGGGTCTGAGCCCGTTCTGATCAGCCGGCAGAGCCGGTGCGGGTTCGGCGGGCGCCTCCTCCGACGGGCAGGACCCGCAGGAGGTGATGCCAGCGGCACGCCACACAGGCCTCGACGACGTACGCGGTGAGGTCGTCGGAGCGCTGGTTCAGGGCCGACATCTCCTTGGCCGTCGACACGCACCGGCCCTGGGCCGGCAGGCGCGACCCGAAGACGTAGGTGACGAGGCGCAGCGTGGCGTCCTGGCAGATCGGACACGGCGAGCGGCTCTCGGCGCCGACGTTGCGTGCCGCGCGGATCAGTTCGGGGTGGGCGTCGCACACCTGGTCCTGTCGGAGTCGCCCGCGCCGAAACTCGTTGACGAGGTGACGGCGTGCGAGGCGGTGGTCGACGACACCGCGACCGGCGCCACGCAGCGCACCGGGGGAGAACTGCCCTTGGCCTTTCGTCGACATGCCCACAGAGGCTACCGACGTCCCGGTCGCCGAGCCCGTGACGGTGACCGACCGGGTCTGCCCCATCGAGCCGCGCCGCGGCGCGTCGACGGAGCCCGTTCGGCAGGAAGCAACCGATCAGGTCCCCGGGCCGATCCGCAGCCGTGCCGATCCCATCGGTCACACTGGGGTGATGAGCACCAACGTCTGGTTCGGGAAGGGTGTCGCCGACGACGGCGAATTCCGCTTGTGCGGTGCCGTCAGCGGGAAGCGGACGATCGAACTCGGCATCGCCCCCGTGCCGTCGTCCACCGTCGCAAATGCCATCGCCCTTGCTGTTGCCGGCGCCAAGTCGATCGTCGTCGACCCGAATGCCGATCGCATCGCCGAGATCCGCCGCCAGGCCGAACTGGCCGAGGTTCGCGTCGAGTGTCATCTGGGCGATCTCGCCGACCTGGGTTTCGCCACCAGCGGGTCGGTCGATCTGGTCGTGGCCACGCAGACCCTCGACCACGTCGACGACCTGCCCCGGCTGCTGCGGCAGGTGCACCGCGTGCTGCGGCCCGACGCGTCGTTCGTGGTGTCGCTCACGCACCCCTTCGCCGCCATGTTCGATGCCGGGAGCCCCGCGCCGCTACGGCGATACGGGATGCCGGCGCGGTCGATCGGCGAGCTGTTCATGAGCTTCGAGCGCAGCAACTTCCACATCGACGTGATCCACGAGCTCACGCCGCTCTCGGCGCGCGACGCATTGGTGCCGACGGTCCTCCTGATGCGCGCCCGCAAGCTCGGCGTCTGACCCTTCAGCTGCTCGGCCGTCACCGGCTCGCCTCGGGGTCACCTCGACCGATCGGCCCACCACTGCTGCAGGCGACGAGTGGCCTCGTCGGTGCCGAGGACGCCGGCTTCGAGTCGGAGGTCCGCGAGGAAGCCGAGCGCAACACCCACGTCGCGCCCGGGTGCCAGGCCGAGCACAGCCATCACCGACGCTCCGTCGAGCTCGGGCTGCAGATCACCGAGATCCTCGGCGGCTGCGAGCACACCGATGCGGTCCTCGAACGCGTCGAGCCCGACCGTCAGTCGAACGGACGCT
>JAYUSX010000186.1:0-11648 GCA_043755475.1 Actinomycetota bacterium | reverse complement strand
TCTCTGCACCGAGGTCGCTCGTGTGCTCCGTGGCAAGCACAAGCCGATGTTCGCACCGCACCTGGACACCGGCGACCATGTGGTCATCGTCAATGCCGACAAGGTGGTGCTCACCAAGGGCAAGTCGGCCAAGGAGATGGTCTACCGCTACTCCGGCTATCCCGGTGGTCTCAAGAGCGAGACGTACCAGCACCTCCTCGACCGCAAGCCCGCCGATGCGATCAAGCTCAGCGTGCGCGGCATGCTCCCGCATGGCCCGCTCGGCCGTCAGCAGATCAAGAAGCTCAAGGTGTACGCCGGTCCTGAGCACCCGCACGCCGCACAGAACCCCGTCGTCCTCGAAGTTGCAGCGGCCAAGGCCCGCTGACCCAGCCGGAAAGCATCATCATCATGGCCACCAAGCCCCTCACCCAGACCACCGGCCGCCGCAAGGAGGCCGTTGCGCGTGCCCGTCTGCGGCCCGGCACCGGCATCCACACCATGAACGGTCGACCGTTCATGGACTACTTCCCCACGGCGGTGCAGCGGATGATCGTCACCGAGGCGCTGCGGGTCACCAACACCGAGGAGACGTACGACATCGACGCCACCATCCATGGTGGCGGCGTCAGCGGTCAGGCCGGCGCGATGCGCATGGCGATCGCTCGTGCGTTGGTCGAGCTCGATCCCGAGTCGCGTCCTGCGCTCAAGAAGGCCGGCCTCCTCACGCGCGACCCGCGCAAGAAGGAAAGCAAGAAGTACGGCCTCGTCAAGGCGCGTAAGGCCAAGCAGTACACCAAGCGCTGAACCAGCGCTCGGCCTGACTGCTGGACTGCCCGAGGCTCGCATGCTGCGCTTCGGAACCGACGGTGTCCGCGCTCGCGCGTTCACCGAACTCACCCCCGAGTACGTGGCACGGTTGGGTCGCGCTGCGGCCATCGTGCTGGGCGACGGCACGTGGCTGTTCGCCCGCGACACTCGCGAGTCGGGCCCACGCCTTGCGTCGGCCCTCGCAGCCGGTCTGGGCTCGGGCGCGGTCGACCTCGGCGTGATCCCCACGCCTGCGCTGGCGTACTGGTCGCAGCGGCTCGGGGTGCCGGCGGCGATGATCACGGCCTCGCACAACCCGTGGCACGACAATGGCGTCAAGATCTTCGCTGCGGGTGGCACGAAGCTGACGGACGACGTCGAACGGTCGATCGAGCGTGAGCTCGAAGCAGCCCAGCACGCCCCGATCAACGTCTCCAGCCAGTTCGACACCACCAGCATGGATGCCGCCGACGACTACGTTGCGCACCTGATCGGTGGAATGTCGTCGCTCGACGAACTGCACGTGGTGCTCGATTGCGCCAACGGAGCGATGAGCGCAGTGGCGCCCGTGGCGTTCGAGCAGCTCGGCGCCCGCGTCACGGTGATCCACGCCCAGCCCGACGGTCGGAACATCAACGACCGCTGCGGCGCGACCGCGCCTGCATCGCTCGCCGAGGCCGTCGTCGCCGAAGGGGCCAGCTTCGGCCTGGCGTTCGATGGTGATGGCGATCGCGTGATCGCGGTCGACCACCTCGGCAAGGTGATCGACGGCGATCGGTTGATCGCGCTTGCGGCGCTGCAGCTCCGCGAGGAGGGCCACCTCGTCGACGACACCGTCGTCGTCACTGTGATGACCAATCTCGGCTTCCGCCGGGCGATGGAGCACGTGGGGATCCATGTGATCGAGACCGCTGTGGGCGACCGCTACGTCCTGGAAGCGCTCGACGCGGGGGGCTATGCCGTCGGTGGCGAGCAGAGCGGCCACATCATCTATCGCCGGCTCGCCACCACCGGCGACGGGCTGCTGGCCGGATTGCGCCTCGCCGAGCACGTGGTGCGGCAAGGCCGCCCGCTCACCGAACTGGCCAGCGCGGTGATGACCAGCTATCCACAGGTACTGGTGAACGTCCGCGTGTCCGAACGCCATCCCCACGTCGCCGAGGAGCTCTCCGCAGAGATCGCCGACGGCGAAGCGCGCCTTGCCGGGGAAGGGCGGATCCTCGTTCGCGCAAGCGGCACCGAACCACTCGTGCGGGTGATGGTGGAGGCCGCCACGCTCGAGATGGCGCAACGCACCGCCGACGACTTGGCGGCGATCGTCCGCGAGCGCTTCGCCAGCCCCGACTGACGACCGAGCGACGTCTGGGCGACGTCTGGGCATTCAGGACGACGTCATCGACGCGAGCCCGCTTCGTGGCGATCTTGCGCGAACCTTGAGAGTTCGCTGACGAACATGTGACGGGACAGGCACGGAGCGTGTCGGTACCCTGTCGTGCTTATGTGCGGCATCATCGCGGTCCTCAGTCGCCCCTCCACCCGACCTGTTCCGGCGGCATCCGATCTGGTCGACTTCCTCGACCGTGCGATCGCCGATCCGACGATGATCGGTGCAGCACGCCTGACGTCTGCATGCGACCAACTGCTCCATGGCGTGCCCGGAGTGTGTGCTCTCGTCGGCCGCCACGAGCTGCTCGCGGCCATGAACGCCAAGCTCGATCAGCTCGATGCTCGCGCGACGGAGTACGAGCAATGGATCGAATCGTCGACCGACCTGACCATCGAGCAGATCGAGCAGGCCAACATCGAGATGATCGCCCTGCGCGACGCGACCTGGGCCGTTCGCCAGGATCGTCTGCGGACGGCCCGTGAGGTCGACGCACTCGCTGGCCGCGACGCTGGACGCGCCGCGATCGCTGCGTACCTCTCGGTGCAGCAGGCGCTGTCGGCGCTCGATCGGCTCGAGGTGCGTGGCCGCGACTCGGCCGGCGTGCACCTGTTCGTTTGGAACCACGGTCTGTCGGTCTCCGATCCCGCGGTGCAGTCGCTGCTCGCGCAGCGCACGTCCGATCCCTTGTTCCAGACCGGATCGGTGCGTGTGGCGGGCGACTGTCTCAGCTTCGTGTACAAGGCCGCGAAGGAGATCGGTGAGCTGGGCGACAACACCCGAGCCCTGCGCGCTGCGATCCAGGCGGACGATCTGTTGCGACTCGCCCTCGCGCGCCCGGAGTCGCGTCTCACGGTGCTCGGCCACACTCGCTGGGCCAGCGTCGGGATCATCAGCGAACCGAACTGTCATCCGTTGAACAGCGAAGAGTCCGAGATGTCGGGCAACGATCAGCAGCGCCCGTATGTGGTCGCTGCGCTCAACGGCGACGTCGACAACCACGCGGACATCAAGGTGCAGCACGGGTTGCGTATCCCCGGGCCGATCACCACCGATGCCAAGGTCATCCCGGCGGTCATGTCGCGGTTGACGGTC
This sequence comes from Actinomycetota bacterium, assembly GCA_043755475.1. Lineage (GTDB taxonomy): Bacteria > Actinomycetota > Acidimicrobiia > Acidimicrobiales > Ilumatobacteraceae > VFMC01. Next base: position 8,380 of record JAYUSX010000186.1, on the reverse strand, counting down.
GACACTAACGGCAATCTGACCGAAGCCTTTCGCCGCACCGTCGCCGGGTTCGAGGGCAGCGTCGCCATCGGTACCGCATCGGCAGCGGCGCCCGACAAGCTGTTCCTCGCGCTGCGGGGCAGCGGTCAGGCGCTCTACATCGGCCTCGCCGAAGACACCTACATCGTCGCCAGCGAGCCCTACGGCGTGGTGGAGGAGACCTGGAACTACCTCCGGGTCGATGGCGAGACGCCGTCACCGTCGGGCAGCCGGGGCCAGGTGTTCGTTCTCGACGCCTCTCACGCCGGCGAACTCGCCGGGGTGCAGCGCCTCGCCTACGACGGCAGCGATCTCCCGATCACCGCCGATGATGTGGCCGTCGCGCAGGTCACCACTCGCGACATCGATCGGGGAGACGCGCCTCACTTCTTGCTGAAGGAGATCACCGAGGCTCCGGGCAGCTTCCGCAAGACGCTGCGCGGCAAGATCGCCGAACACGACGGCATGCTGCACTCGGTCGTGGGCGACCGGGCGCTGCCGACCGACATCGCGGCCCGGCTGGCCAGCGGCGAGATCACCAAGGTGCGCGTCATCGGGCAGGGCACGGCAGCCGTCGCCGGCCGCAGCATGGCTGCTGTCCTCGACACCTTGTGCGAAGGCCACCTCGACATCGACCCGATCACGGCGACCGAGCTCAGCGGATTCGGCATGCGGCTCGACATGAGCGACACCCTGATCGTGGCCGTGAGCCAGAGCGGCACCACGACCGATACGAACCGCACGGTCGATCTGGTCCGTGGACGGGGCGCCTCGGTGCTCGCCATCGTGAATCGTCGGAACAGCGACCTCACCGACAAAGCCGACGGCGTGATGTACACCAGTGACGGCCGCGACGTCGAGATGAGTGTCGCCTCCACGAAGGCGTTCTACGCGCAGGTTGCAGCCGGTGTGTTGTTGGCGTGCGCGATCAGCGAGGCGGCGGGGCTGGGAACCGCGCGTCGGCGTCACGATCTGCTGACCTCGCTCCGCGAGCTTCCGGCGAACATGGTCGAGGTGATCAGCCGCCGCGCCGACATCGCCGACGCAGCCCGTCGGTTCGCTCCCTACAAGCGCTACTGGGCGCTCGTCGGCAGCGGCCCGAACGTGGTGGCTGCGGAAGAAGTTCGGATCAAGCTCAGCGAGCTCTGCTACAAGTCGATCGCCTGCGACGTCACCGAGGACAAGAAGCACATCGATCTGTCGAGCGAACCGCTGATCCTCGTCTGCGCCGCGGGCCTGGTCGGTGGCACCGCGGACGATGTCGCCAAGGAGGTCGCGATCTACAAGGCCCACAAGGCCACGCCGATCGTGATCGCGACCGAAGCCGACGAGCGCTTTGCGGCTGCGTCGGCCGTGCTGTCGGTACCGACGGTCGATTCGGCGCTGGCCTTCATCCTCTCGGCCATGGTGGGCCATCTGTTCGGTTACGAGGCTGCGCTCGCGATCGACGCATCGGCGCTTCCGTTGCGTGAAGCGCGCGAGGTGATCGAGCACTCGCTGTCGGCCGGTGGTGGCAGCGATCAGATCCTGGATCGCGTGCAGGACGGCATCCTCGCTCACGGGGAGAAGTTCCTCGACGGTCTTCGCACGGGCTTGTACGACGGGCACCTCGAGGCGTCGACCGCGGTGCGCCTCGCCGCGCTGCTGCGCGACATGGCCGGCGACAACCCACTCGAGGTGTACCAGCGCATCACGGGCACCGTCGCCACGCCGAGCGTCCTGATCGACGATCTCACTGCGGCACTCACGAGGGCGATCGAAGAGCTCACCCGACCGGTCGACGCGATCAAGCACCAGGCCAAGACGGTCACGGTTGGCATCAGCCGCAGCGACGAGGGTGTGCTCGATCGCCAGCTGGTGCAGGAAGTGCTCACCGCCGGTGCCGGGCGCGATCGACTCGCGTATCGCACGCTCAAGGTGCTCGCCGATCTCGATCCGGCCGTCGATGCGGTGGTGGGTTTCACCCGCTATCGGATCGAGGGCGATCCATCCGCCGACGCTGTCATCTCGATCGTCGATCGAGGCGGGTTGTCGCGTGACGTGACCAGTCGGGTCGAGCGGAACGCGCAGCTGCTGGGAACCAAGCGTCGTGTCGCCAGCGATCGTGAGGTGCTGGTCGCGCGCGGACGAACCGATGGTCGCACCCTGATCTTCGTTCCCGAGGTGAAGGGTGGTACCTGCACCGGCATCACGCTGCTGCACGTTCGGTTCCACGACCGCCTGCCCGCGGCGGTGATGCGGGGCGTCCTGCAGGGATACGACCATCGCTACGACCGACTGGTCGACTGGGTCTCCGAGACCGAGGGCAACTTCCGTGACGATCGCCTGGCCGACCTGCCGGTGGCAGATCTGCTGATCCTGCCGATCTCCGAGACCGCCGATCATTGGCGTTCGTGATCGTCGACGCGGGCGCACGATGACCGTGATCGGGATCGGTGTCGATGCGGTCGAGATCGAACGGTTCCGGCGTTCGCTGCAACGGACACCCTCGATGCGTGATCGGCTGTTCACCGCCCACGAACTCGAGTACGTCGAGCCCAAGGCTGATCCCGTGCCGTCGTTGGCGGCTCGGTTCGCCGCACGCGAGGCGGTGATGAAGGCGTTGGGCGTCGGTCTCGGTGCGTTCGGCTTCCACGATGTGTGGGTGACTCGCGCCCCGTCGGGTGCCCCGTCGCTGGAGTTCACGGGAGGGGCACTCAGGTTGGCGACCGCTGCGGGTGTCGACACATGGCACCTGTCGATCACCCACACCGACATCGTGGCGATCGCCTACGTCGTGGCCTCCCGCAACGGTTGACGCGGCGGCGCGCGTTGTACAGCAGTGGTCGGGGCGCAGTCCGGCGGCATCCCCAGGGTGAGCACTAGCCTCGGTCGACATGCTCCCGATCGTGACCCCTGCGCAGATGCGTGCGATCGATGCCGCTGCAGCCGACGACCTCCACGTGCTGATCGAACGTGCTGGTTCTGCGGTTGCTCGTGCCGCGATCCGGATGCTCGGCGGCACGTACGGGCGCACGGTCAACGTGCTCGTGGGGACGGGGAACAACGGCAACGACGGACGGGTCGCTGCCCGACTGCTCGCCGACCGTGGCGTGAAGGTGCGGTTGTTCCCGGTAGCCACCTGCCCCGAACACCTTCCGTCGTCCGACCTCGTGATCGACGCGGCGTTCGGCACGGGGTTCCATGGCACGTGGCACGCGCCCGACACGCGGGGCACCCCGGTGCTGGCGGTCGACATCCCGAGCGGGGTGGATGGTCTCACCGGGTCGATCGGCGCGTCGGTGCTGAGGGCCGAGCGCACCGTCAGCTTCGTCGCGCTGAAGCCTGGGCTGTTGTTCAGCCCTGGTCGTGAAGCCGCGGGTGAGCTGGAGGTGGTCGACGTCGGCCTCGAGGTGGGCGAGGTGCACGCCCACCTGGTCCAGGCCGCCGACGTGGCGCAGTGGATACCGCCTCGCTCGCCGGTGAGCCACAAGTGGCACACCGCCGTGCGAGTCATCGCCGGGAGCCGCACCATGCCTGGCGCCGCTGCGCTCGCCGCTGCGGGGGCGCAGCGCAGCGGGGCCGGCATGGTGCACTGGTCGACGCCAGGTGCCGACCATGCCGATCGAATGCCGCTCGAGGCAGTGCACCGTCCGTTGCCCGCGACAGGGTGGGCCGAAGAGGCGTTGCGGTCGTTCGATCGGTTCCACGCCGTGGTGCTCGGGCCGGGTCTCGGTCGGATCGACGACACCGCGGCGAACACCCGTGACGTCGCCATCCGCACCCCACTCCCGATCGTGATCGATGGCGACGGCCTGTTCGCGTTGGCGTGGAACGCTCAGGGTGCGGCGGCGCTGCTGCGCCAACGCACGGCGCCCACGGTGCTCACGCCGCATGACGGCGAGTACCAGCTGCTCACCGGAGCTGCGCCCGGGCCCGACCGCATCGCTGCAGCAAGATCGCTCGCTGTCGACACCGACGCGGTGGTGCTGCTGAAGGGCGCGACCACCGTGGTCGCCGATCCCTCGGGGGAGGTGCTGGTGGTGCACGCCGGCGACGAACGGCTCGCAACAGCCGGCACGGGCGACGTGTTGGCGGGGATCATCGGCGCGCTCCTCGCGATGCACCTCGATCCGTTCGAGGCGGCGGCGATGGGCGCGTGGGTCCATGGCCAAGCAGCGATGTTGGGTCCGGCGATCGGTTTCGTCGCGTCCGATCTCCCCGATCTCGTTCCGACCGTTCTGTCGGGCCTCCGCGGGGAGCAGTGACCACCGGGGAACGCGGCGGTGGCCCCGTGCCGGACGGTCGGTGGGCGTGGGCACAGATCGACCTCGACGCGATCGCGCACAACGTCGACGTCCTGCGCGCCGCGGCAGCACCTGCAGAGGTCTGGGCGGTGGTGAAGGCCGACGCATATGGGCACGGCGCCGTGCCGGTGGCGCGTGCTGCCCTGGCGGCGGGCGCGGCGGGCCTGTGTGTGGCGCTCGCCGAAGAGGCAGCGGAGCTTCGGGCTGCCGGCGTCGATGCGCCCGTTCTGGTGTTGAGCGAGCAACCACCATCGACCGCCGTCGACGCTGTGCAGCTCGGACTGATCAGCACCGTGTACTCCATCGAGCAACTCGACGCGCTGCAGAGCGCCGGGGCGCAGGCGCATCGGGTACAGGTCAAGGTCGACACCGGGATGCATCGTGTGGGCTGTGCGCCGGCCGATGTGTTGTCGTTGCTGCACGAGATCGACCGGCGTTCGGCGTTCGTGCTCGACGGTGTCTTCACCCACCTGGCGGTCGCCGATGAACCCTCCGATCCGTACACGAACAGGCAGCTCGACCGCTTCGACGCGGTCCTCGTCGCGATCCGCGCGGCCGGCATCGAGCCGGGCCGGGTGCATGCCTCGAACTCTGCGGGCGCACTCGCCCATCCACGAGCGCGCTACGACCTGGTGCGGGCCGGGATCGCGCTCTACGGCATCGAGCCGGGCCGCGGCGTGGAGCATCTGTGCCGAGAGTTGCGACCGGCGCTGTCGCTGTACGCGCGGGTGTCGCACGTGAAGCGCATGAACGCCGGCGACCGCATCAGCTATGGCCTGCGGCACGCGTTCGACCATGACACGAACGTCGCGACCGTGCCGATCGGGTACGCAGACGGAGTGCCACGGCGGTTGTTCGAGACGCACGGGCAGGTGCTCGTCCAGGGTCGACGCTGCCCGATCGTCGGCGTCGTCACGATGGATCAGCTGATGGTCGACGTCGGCGATCTCGACGTCGGCATCGGTGAGCCGGTGGTCTTGATCGGCGACGTCGGCTCCGAGCGCGTGCGGGCCGAGGAGTGGGGGGAGCGTCTGGGCACGATCGGCTACGAGGTGGTGTGTGGGATCTCCAAGCGCGTCGCCCGCCACCACCGACGAACACCGGCCGGCACCGGCCAACTCCGGCCAGAGGGCCGTAAGCCGTGAGGTCTCGTAGACTCTGCGCTCGATGCTGACGCTGCATTCGGACTCGGTGGCAACGACGCGTGCGATCGCCGCGGCGTTGGCCGGGCTCGTTCGCGGCGGCGACGTGATCGTGCTCGCCGGTGAGATGGGTGCAGGCAAGACCGCGTTCGCCCAAGGATTCGGCGCTGCTCTGGGCGTCACCGACCACATGACCTCGCCCACATACAACCTGGTGCACAGTCACCCCGCCGGGCGGCTGACCCTTCATCACGTCGACCTGTACCGGCTCGGCACCCAACACGAGGTGGCCGATCTCGCCCTGGCCGAGTTGACCGAAGCCGACGGGGTCTTGCTCGTGGAGTGGGGCGACGTGATCGGTGGCGCGTTGGGTGAGCATCTGCTGGTGCGCATCGATGCCGTCGACGAAGACGACGACGCTCGCTCGCTCGAGATGGCGGCGTTCGGCCGGGTGTGGGCAACGCGTTGGGACGCGTTGTGTCGAGCCGAGCAGGCCTGGACGTGCTGATCCTCGGCATCGAGACCGCGACCGAACAGGTCAGCGTCGCCATCGGGGGCCACGAAGGCGTGCTCGGTCTGTTCGAGGTGTGTCGTGGCCGCAGGCACGCCGAGACGATCACGCCTGCGATCCAGTTCCTCTGTGCGCAGGCCGACATCGAGTTGGCCGAGATCAGCGTGATCGCGGTCGGCATCGGCCCGGGTCTGTTCACGGGGATGCGCGTCGGACTGGCTGCCGCGAAGGCGTTGGCCCAGGCACTTCGCGTGCCGATGATCGGGATGAGTTCGCTCGATCTGCTGGCGTTCCCGCTCCGGCACACCGACCGCACGATCGCAGCCGTGATCGATGCCCGCAAGGGTGAGCTGTTCTATGCGTTCTACCGACCGGTACCCGGTGGTGTGCAGCGCGTGCTGGAGCCGCGATGTGGTCGAGCCGACGATCTCATCGCCGACCTCATGGCACGCGGCGAGGACGTGCTGTGCGTCGGCGACGGCGCACTCCGGCATCGCGACGAGATCCACACCGAGCTGCGGTGCGAGTTCGCCGAGCAGTTCCTGTCGCGTCCGTCGGCCGCCCCCCTCGTGCAGCTCGCCCACGCTCGGGCGCTGCGCGAAGAGTGGGTGAACCCGTGGGAGGTCCAGCCGATGTACCTGCGCCTGCCCGACGCACAGATCAACTGGAACACTCGCTCCCAGGGCTCGACCGACGACACGGGTGGGTTGGCGCGATGAGCGTCCTGTCCAGGTTCCTCGGACGCACCGATCGCGAGGCGTCGATCTCGATCGAGCCGATGCGCAAACGCGACCTGCCAGCCATCATGTCGATCGAGAACGTGTCGTACCCCAAGCCCTGGACCACCGGGGTGTTCCAAGGGGAGATCGAGCTGGCCCGGCGTGGGGAGCGCCACTACGTGGTGGCCAAACGTGATCAGCGGCTCGTCGGCTACGCCGGCGCGATGTTCGTGGTGGGCGACGCTCATGTCACCAACATCGCCGCGTCGCCGACGGCCCGCCGTTCCGGGGTCGCCACGCGACTCCTGGCCGAGCTGGCGTGGGAGGCCATTCGGCGGGACTGCCAGGCGCTCACGTTGGAGGTGCGGTCCAGCAACACGAGCGCGCAAGCGTTGTATCGGCAGTTCGGGTTCACTCCGGTTGGCGTGCGCCAGAAGTACTACGAGAACACGGAGGACGCGATCGTGATGTGGTGCCACGACATCGCCGAGCCGCCGTATCGCGAGCGGTTGGTGGACCTCTGTCCCGAGGCGGCGCGATGAGCGACCACCCCATCATGGTCCGGCCGTCGGGCGCGTTGGCCGGTGCGGTCGATGACGACACCATGGTGCTCGGCATCGAAACCAGTTGTGACGAGACGGCGGCGGCCCTCGTGCTCGGCGGTTACGACGTGGCATCCAGCGTGGTGAGCAGCCAGGTCGACATCCATGCCCAGTACGGAGGCGTGGTGCCCGAGATCGCCAGTCGGGCCCACCTCGACATGCTCAACCCGGTCGTTGCCCGGGCGATCGTCGAGGCCGGCGTGCCCGACAGCCGCATCGATGCGATTGCGTGCACGATCGGCCCAGGACTGATCGGTGCGCTCCTCGTCGGGGTGTCGGCGGCGAAGTCGCTTGCCTTGGCGTGGGACGTTCCGTTCGTCGGCGTGCACCACCACGAAGCGCATTTGTACGCCGCGTTCTTGGAGGACCCGACACTCGAGTTCCCGATGGTGGTTCTCCTGGTGTCCGGCGGTCACACGATGTTGATCGAGATGCAGGATCACGGTCGCTACCGATTGCTCGGCCGCACGATCGACGATGCTGCCGGTGAGGCCTTCGACAAGGTGGCGCGCTTCCTGGGCCTGGGGTATCCGGGTGGACCGGCGATCGATCGCGAGGCCGTCGGCGGCGATCCGGAGGCGATCCGGTTTCCCCGGGCGATGTTGAACGAGGGACTCGATGTGAGCTTCAGCGGACTCAAGACCTCGGTGATGAACCATGTCCGCAAGCACCCGGATGTGTCGTCGGAGGACGTGGCCGCCTCGTTCCAGGCGGCCGTGGTCGACGTGCTCGTCACCAAGGCGCGTCGCGCCGCAGCGCAGGTGGGAGCGAAGGGTCTCGTCCTCGCCGGCGGAGTGGCTGCGAACTCGTTGCTCCGCGAGCAGTTCTTGGACGCGTGCGTGATGGACGGCTTCAACGCCTTCCTGCCGAGCCGTGAGATGTGCACCGACAACGCCGCGATGATCGCTGCCGTCGGGTGGCATCGCCTGCGCAGCGACGGTCCCACGCCGCTCGACTGCGGCGCCTACCCCAACCTGAAGATCCCCGGCCTCACCTGACCCGCGACACCCCCGCAACCCCCGCGATGAGCGATGAGTGTCCCTGCCGCCCCCATCTCTCATCGCGCCGGAGGCCGGGTGCTTCGCGATGAGAGATAGGCGCG
>JAYUSX010000185.1:0-4604 GCA_043755475.1 Actinomycetota bacterium | reverse complement strand
TGATCGGCTCGGCGGTCACGACCACGGCACGTACGTCGCGGCCGTCACCGGAGGCGTGATCGACTCGTTCGAGCACGTCCTCGACGAAGTAGCGGGCGTTGGCGAAGAACAGCGGAGCGTCGAACCGATAGAGCATCAGGCCTGGGATGTGGTGTCCCTCGGGATGGCGGAGGGCATCGTGATAGCCCTTCAATCCGTCGACGCGAACCAGTTCGGTGGTGTGCGGCTTCCACGCCCGACGCATGAAGTTGAGCAACGACAAGGCGATGGCGATGACGACTCCGGTGATGGCACCGAACAGCGCGACGGCGATGAACGCGGCCATCGACAGGAGGAACTCGCTGCGGCGAACGAGCACCAACCGAGCGACCGGTGCAATGGCGAACATGCGCACTGCGGCTGCGATCACCACGGCCGCCAACGTCGCTTGCGGCAGGTTGCGGAACGTGCTCTCTCCCATCAGCAGCAGCGCGAGCAACACCACGGCGGCGAACACACCCGTAAGCTGCGTGCGTGCGCCCGCAGCCTCGGCCACGGGGGTTCGCGACTGGCTGCCGCTCACGGGGAACCCCTGGAAGAAGCCGGACGTGATGTTCACCAAGCCGAGCGCGACCAGCTCGTGATTGGAGTCGACCTTGGCGCCCCGCTTCAGGGCGAACACCCGGGCGAGCACGCTGGTATCGGCGAACGCCACGAACGAGATGCCGAGCGCAGCGCCGAGCATCGCCGTCAGGTGGTCCCAGTCGGTGTCGGGAAGCGTGGGGCGCGGGAAACCCCCCGGCAGGTCTCCCACCAGCGTCAAACCGCGGTCGCCGAGCCCGAAGGCGACGGTGAGGACGACGGTGCCCACCACTGCGACCAACACGCCGGGCACCACCTTCGTCCAACGGCCTGTCAGCACGATGACCGCCAGACTGGCAGCTGCGATGCCGATGGCCCAACCATTGGTGTCTCCGTGACGAACACCCTGCAGGAACTCCCAAGCGGTGTCGATCAGCCCGTCGGCGTCGACCGAGAACCCGAACGCCTTCGGCAGCTGGTTGACCACGATGGTGAGCGCGATGCCGTTCAGGTATCCGTACCGAACAGGCGCAGAGAGCAACTCGGCCAGGAAGCCGAAACGGGCCAGGCCGGCCATCAGGCCGATCACGCCCACCATGACCGAGAGCAGGCCGGCCAACGCCACGGCATCGCCGGGGTCGCTCGCTGCGAGTGGGACGATCGCCGCGAGGATCAGCGGAGCGAGCGACGAGTCGGGCCCCATCACCAGCACCCGCGACGGTCCGAACAGTGCGTAGACGAGCAGCGGGATGATCGTGGCGTAGAGCCCCGTGATCGGCGGCAGGCCCGCGGCCTGCGCGTACGCCATGCCGGCGGGCACCAACAGAGCCACGAGGACGGCGCCGGCGCCGGCATCCTTCGCCAGCCAGCCACGCTCGTACGATCGGAGCTGCCCGACCAGCGGGATGAATCGGGTCCACGATGGATCGGTGCCCGCTCGCGCCATCGCAGGTCCGGACGAGCCCTCGGGATGGTTCGGTGTGCTCACTCCTCGCGACGGTACTGCCGAGGGGAACCCCGTGTCGGATGGGTCAGACCGGTGCGTGCACCGCCGGCAACGGCGACTTCATCGGCCGCTGATGGTCCCACAGGTCGGCGACGAGATCTCTCCGAATCGCGGCGGTCGCGGGGTCGTCCCAACGGTTCTCGCGCTGGAGCGGGTCGTCGGCGAGGTCGTACAGTTCGCCCTCGGTTCCGTCGTGCGATGTGCCTGCTTGATACGTGCTGCACACCCACCCGTCGCGGGTGATGGTGCGGAGATGCACGCTCACGCCGAACAGATCGCTGTCCCACTCGGTGAGCACGCGTTCGAAGCCGCGGGTGTCCGCGTCGACGTCGTCGACGGGCAGCGGCTTGCCCTCCATCCACCCGGGGACGGGCAGACCGGCGATCGCACAGAAGGTCGGCGCGAGATCGACGAGGCCAACGGGTCGCGACACCACGGCAGGCATCGGCGCGCTCGACGGCGCAGGGCGCCACACCAACGGCAAGCGCATGAGACCGTCCACGTGGTACGGGCCCTTGAACAGCAGTCCGAAGTCGCCGCCGAGCTCGCCGTGATCGGTGGTGAACACGATGTCGACGTCGTCGTCCCAGCCGCGGGTGCGGATGGCGGCGAGCACGCGGCCGATCGCCTCGTCGATCAGCTCGCACTCGACGGCGTTCAGTGCGGTGATCTCGCGGAGCTGATCGGGGGTGAGCGTGGCCGGAGCCCATCTGGCCGGAGCCTCGTAGTTGCTCACGAGCGTGCCGTCGTACCACGCGCGGTAGTGGCGGGGTTTGCCGTCGATCACGCGTTCGCGCTCGGTCTGGTCCTCGATGTACCCCTCGACGAGCGGCACGTCGCGCCAGTCGATGCGGCCGACCTCGCTGGAGGGTGGGTCCCACGGGTGGTGCGGGTCGGGGAAGCTCATCCAGCAGAACCAGTCGTCGGCCGCATCGAGCGAGTCGAGCCAGCTGATCGTGCGGTCGGCCACCCAGTCGGTGTGATACCAGTCCTTCGGGATGTGGTTCACCCACGCCTGCGGTGCGCCGGTGTCGCCGCCGCCCATCGCGTTGACCTCCAGCGACCCGTCGAGCACCGGATAGAACATGCCCACCGCCTCGGGGTGCGTCGACGCGAGCCAGCGGGCGTAGTGCAGGGGGCCGGCAGCGCCATGTGTGGCCGACTCGAAGTGTTCGAAGCCTCGATGTGGACCGAAGGTGCCGGCCCGAGCGAACCCGTTCTCGGGGAAGCGGGCGAAGGCATCGAGGAACGGTTCGAAGTGGGGCTTGCCGATGATCGCCGTGCGATAGCCGGCGCCTTGCAGCACCTCGGCCACCGACGGCGCATCTTCGGGGAGCGGCACACCGTTCATCCAAACGCCGTGGGTGCTGGGGTGTTGTCCGGTCAGCATCGTGCTGCGCGACGGCATGCACACCACGCTCTGCGGGTGGGCTCGCTCGTAGCGCACACCGTGTGCTGCCACGCCGTCCATCACCGGCGTGCGGGCGATCGTGCCGCCGTTGCAACCGAGCGTGTCGTAGCGCTGTTGGTCGGTCGTGATGAACAGGATCTTGCGGCCCATCAGTGCGCCCCTTCCTCGATCGCACGGCCGCCGTGGGGCGTCGTGAGCTCCATCTGTCGCTTCAGCTCTGCGAGTGCCCCGGCCGTGCCCCCGCCGATCACGAGCGCCATCGTGCGTGGGTCTGCCTCGGTCGAGTAGACGACCAGGGACTCGTCGGGACCCAGTTCGATCACGTCGATCGTGCCCCGATGGTGCACGAACAGCGGGGCGGTGATGCGGTACTGGAATCGACGCTGGGAGTTGTCGTTCACCAGGATCTCCTCGGGCATCGGGATGCCGGTGCCCATCGTGATCACGCGAGTGGTGCCGTCGACCGTGCAGTTCACGATGCCGGGGAACCAGGTGTGCAGCTTCGCGGCATCGACGGCGAGGGCCCACACCTCGTCGGCGCTGCGGGCGATGCGGATCTCGTGGCGGATCGTGCCGTACATCTCAGGAGACCCGATCGTCGGTCGTGCCGGTCGTGCCGGTCGTGGCGGTCGTGGCGATCGGACCGGTCGTGCCGGTCGTGCCGTCGATGAAACGGATGATCACCTCGGCGAGCTCGGGACCCTTGTCCTCCTGCACGAAGTGGCCACCACCGACGATGGTGGTGTGTGGTTGGCCCGCCGTTCCCGGCACCCGACGCAAGAAGACACCCTCGCCGCCCTTGGTGACGGCGTCCTGATCGCTGAACGCGCACAGCCACGGCTTGTGGAACTGGTCGAGCACGTCCCAGGCCGCAGCGTTGTCGGCGCTCGCCGGATCGTCCGGCATGCTCGGGACGAGCGACGGGAAGATTCGTGCGCCGGCCTTGAAGGTCTCGTCCGGGAACGGAGCGTCGTAGCCGGCGATCACCTCGGGCGAGAGATCCGTTGCGCACCCGCCGTCGACGATGCCGCCGATGTGGAACAAGGGCGACTCACGCGAGAACCTCTGCCACTTCAGGAACGCTTCGCTCAGCTTGCCGTCGCCGATGGGCAGCCCGGTGTTGGCGACGACGACGCGGGTGTACCGACCGGGTGCAGCGGCCAGGAGCCGCAGGCCGATGAGCCCGCCCCAGTCCTGACCGAAGTAGGTGATGTGGGCCAGGTCGAGATGCCCGAAGAGGAGTTCGCTCATCCAGGCGACGTGGCGGGCGTAGGTGTAGTCGGCGGTGTCGCCGGGCTTGTCGCTGCGCCCGAAGCCGACGAGGTCGGGAGCGATCACCCGGTGCCCTGCAGCGACGATCGGCGGGATCATGTGTCGGTAGAGGAAGCTCCACGACGGCTCGCCGTGCATCAGCAGCACCGGCGCGGCGTCGCGTGGCCCTTCGTCGAGATAGTGCACCCGCAGCGACTGCCCGCCGACATGGCCGGGCACCGCGGCGATCTCGGCGTAGTTGGGATCGAACGGGTAGTCGGGCAGTCCGGCGAAGCGCTCGTCGGGTGTTCGCAGGATCTGCATCGGGTACTCCTCCTACAGGTCGACTGCGGTGAGGTCGTCACCCAGCACGAT
>JAYUSX010000184.1:0-4604 GCA_043755475.1 Actinomycetota bacterium | reverse complement strand
GTCGGATCAGGTTGCCTTTCGACGCTCGCTGTGGGGCGAGATGACCGAATGGAACCACGCGAGAGCACTGGAGGAGGAGGACTTCTCGGAGACGGGTGGATGTACGCGCGCAGCTGCCGAGCAGGTGTATGCGCCGGGTGAACTGACCGGCACCTATGTGAATCCGGCCGACAAGCTGCTCGCCCAGGATCGGCGAATGATCGCTGCCACGAAGAGCTATGCCGAATGCATGCGGGCAGCGGGATTCGAGTTCGACGACCCTGAGCAGGTGTCAGACGACCTGAAGGAACGGTTGTCGGCGATCGCCCAGGGCCAGGACCCGAGGTCGTTGACCGGTCCGGCGCTCGATGCGCTGACCGCGCTGCAGAGTGAGGAACTGGCGATCGCACCCGTGCACAGCGATTGCGAGGACGAGAACATCGCACCGGTGCAGGAGGCCATCGAGGCCGAGTTGTACGGTGGTTCGCCAACTTGATCAGCGAACCGACGAAGGGACCACATGCCGTGGACGCCGTCGGTGGGCGCCCATGCTCAACCCAGTGGGGCCTCGTCCCGGCAACGCGCACCGTCATTTCGAGCCTGGCGCCCGACGTAACCTCCCTCTCGCCATCTACCGAAGGAGCTCGCACCCATGACCACGATCGTCGTCGGCGTCACCAACCACTCCAGCGCGCTTGCAGCGTGCAATCGGGCGTTCGAGCTGGCGCGACCGGGCGACCAGATCCACCTCGTCTACGCCGTGGGTGGGCGGGGAGCGGAAGCAGCGACCGCTGAGCGTCACGCCGACGGTCTGCTCGAGACCTTGCAGTTGTCGTCGAACCGGCCCGTGTCGGTGCACACCGTCCGTGACGAGCCGCACCTAGCCATCCTCGACGTCGCCGCGCGGACCAAGGCCGATCTCATCGTGATCGGCAATCGGGGGATGGTGCACAACGGTCGGTTCACCAAGGCCGCCCCGGCACGCGTGTTGCGAGGTGCGACCTGCTCGGTGCTCGTCGTCGATACGAGCGCCGGTCCCTCGGCGTAGGTCGGTCACGTGGGTCGAAACCTGCGTATGTCGGACGCAATGGCCTCGATCACGTGGTCGGGGACCTCGGCGTCGCGGCCGAACGATGGCCACTCGTCGACGGCAGCGGTCACCTCGCGCACACATCGCTTGTAGCCCGGGACGGCGTTTCGTTCGCCGACGGCGGCGAGGTCGGCGAGGGTGACACCGTCGAAGCTGCCGTTGATCGACATGAGATGTCGACTCGTCCACCGGCTGTCGGGGTGGTAGGCGTGGGTCACGTCGTAGGCGGGTGCGAGCTCCCAACCCCCGGTCGCCCGGCGAAGGAATGCAAAGTTCTTCGTGTGGTCGTCGCGGTTCACGGCCATCACGTTGAACACCATGCGGCGGTACGCCTGCTGGAGCGCGTCGGGTCCGAGGCTGAGTGCGGTCACGGTCTGGAGGTACTGGTCGTAGCTGTGCGTGCCCGTGAGGTTGAAGTCGAGATGGGCCATCGCACACAACGACAGCAGATGGTGGCGTTCACCGTTGGCGCCACGATCGAATCGCCGGGTCATGAAGTGCCGGCGCGGTCCTTCGGCGAGCAGCATGCAGTTGCTCATCGTCACCCCGGCGGCAGCCGCCATCTGTGAGTAGGCGAACTCGATTCGTCCGTAGGGGGCGCTCGCGCCGAGCCGATCCTCGCGACCGTCCATGCCCGTCGAGCTCACGCCGTCCAGCTTGATCAGCCACTGCTCGAACCCGTCGACGTGGTCGACGTAGGCGGAACGGACCTGACTGGTCTGCGGGTTGAAGGCGACGACCGCCTTGGCGCGTGCCCCGCCGGCGCTGGTGCCCACGTGGATGAGCTGCTGCAGAGCATCATGCGCGGTCTCGTCGCTCGCGAACTCGCCGTCGACCGTCCGTCGAGCAGCGACCACCAAGTCGGCGAGCTGCACGGCGGTGGGGGGTGTGGATGCGGTGTCTCGGGCCGGCGGTCGGAACTCGAGCGCACCCATCGCTCGGTCGGCCGCGTAGGCGAGCCGATCGAGCGGGGTGATGCGGTCGGCACTGATGCCCTGTTCGGCCATCCACGCGTTCACCAATGCGTTGCCGAACGCGTCGGGCAGCGCGTCGGCGAGCAGCGCCGGCAATCCGGAGAACGTGGCGCGGGGCAGCTGAGGGAACTGGTAAGGCTCGCGTCGCAGCGGCATGTGGATCGGCGCCAGCTCGATCCCGGAGCGCACCCACTCGGGATCGAACGCGAATGCGTGCCACCCCGTGGATGGGTCGAGTGCGACGGCGCCAAAACGACCGCCCCATGCGCGGACCTCGATGACATCGACGGGGGAGTAGCTCACGGTGCCGGCGCCCGACGGTGCCGCACCCGCGATGGCCCGGGGCGGCGATGTCGCTCCTGCTCGCGCTGGCTCAGCAGCGCCAGGGGATCGAATGGCGCCGACGGTGGCGCCAGCGTGGTGAGCCACTGCTCGGCCTCGAGTGCGCGCAGGGCCTTCACGAGGGTGGTGGTGGTCGAACCGCGGCCGGTCTCGAGGTTCCGCAGCGCCCCGAGTGACACGTTGGCCAGCTCGGCCAACTCGGCACGGGTGAGCTGCCGCGCCACGCGATGGGCGCGGACGCTGTCGCCGAGTGCTCGTTCCAGTTCGTCGATGGTCGCCATGGTCCCTCCCGGTATCGCCACTCTAGCGGATCCTCCGCTGTGATCGAATCCACGATGATCCATCGACTGTCAGAATGATGGCCTTTAGATCAAAAAATACAGCTAAAGAATAGAAAAGTGGTTGTATAAGTGAAAATTGTTCGTGGTGACGACTCCGCAGTGGGACAGCGGCTGAGCAGGGCGAAAGGGGGCATGGTCGATCCCGGACTTCGATGGCCGCGGCGTCGTGGGTATGGTCGCTGTGGTGAAGCGACAGGAGAAGGCGGACCAGGTCGGCGAGATCCTCGACCACCTCTACCCGGAGACGCCGATCCCCTTGGATCACGCTGATCCGTACACCCTGTTGGTCGCCGTCGCGCTCTCTGCGCAGACCACCGACAAGAAGGTCAACCAGATCACGCCCGCGCTGTTCGCCGCAGCCGACACGCCCGAGAAGATGGTGGCACTCGGGCAGGATCGCATCCTGGAACTGATTCGCGAGGTCGGATTGGCGCCCACGAAGGCCAAGAACCTGTGGACCGCCGCCAACCAGATCGTCGATGCCGGCGGCGAGGTGATCCCCGCTTGGGTGTTCCTCGAATCCCTCGCAGGCGTGGGTCACAAGACGGCAAGCGTGGTGATGTCGCAGGCGTTCGGTGTGCCGGCATTCGCCGTCGACACGCACATCCACCGTCTGGCGGCACGGTGGGGTCTGTCGAACGGCACCACGGTCGAGCGCACCGAGCGTGACCTGAAGGCGGTGTTCCCGGAGTCGACCTGGACCGCCCGTCACCTCCAGATCATCTTCTTCGGTCGCGAGCATTGCCCGGCACTGCGCCACGACCTCACCGTCTGCCCGATCTGTGGTTGGGCGGCCACCAAGAAGCGCGTGCGGTCGGAGATGGGCTGACTGCGGTGGCCGCTCGGGCGACGGCAGGCGGACGTTCTGCCTGGCGGCAAGGCGTCCGACACGGGGTCCTTCCACCGGCACCGGGCAAGATGCCCACATGCATGCCGATCTCTCCACGCTGTTCGACCTGACCGGGCGCACCGCCATCGTGACGGGCGGCTCGCGGGGCCTGGGCCGAGCGATGGCCCTCGGTTTCGCCAAGGCCGGCGCCAACGTGGTGATCGCCAGCCGCAAGATCGAGTCGTGCCAGGCCGTCGTCGCGGAGGTCGAGGCGTTGGGCGCACAGGGACTCGCCGTCGCCACACGCATGCAGGAGCCAGATGACGTCGCTGCCCTCGTCGCGGCAACCCTCGAGCGGTTCGATGGCATCTCGATCGTAGTGAACAACGCGGCCACCGTGCTCGACCGGCCGCTCGACGGGGTGGAGCCGAGCACGTTCGCGGGTGCGTTCAGCACCAACCTGCTCGCACCGATGCTGCTCGTGCAGGCCGCGCGTCCGCATCTCGCCGCCAGCGGTCACGGAGCGGTGCTGAACATCATCTCGATCGCGGCCGATCGTGCCACGCCGAACCGCTACTACTACCCGCCGGTGAAGGCCGCCCTCGCGCAGGTGACGCTCACGATGGCCCGCGATCTGGCGGGCGAGCACATCCGCGTGAATGCGATCTCGCCGGGCACGTTTCGCACCGACATGGTGACGAAGGCCTTCGACGACCGCACCCTCGACGCAGTGGCCCGGAGCACGCCGCTCGGGCGCATCGGCGATCCCGACGAGATCGTCGGTCCAGCGCTCCTGCTGTGCAGCGACGCCGGCTCGTTCATCACCGGCGTCCTGCTCACCTCGGACGGCGGCGCAACCACCTGAAACCCCGCGATGAGAGATGAGTGCCGGTGGCGCCCCCATCTCTCATCGACGTCACGTGCCGAGTTCGGAGATGAGAGATAGGGGCGGGAGGGCCACTCTTCTCTCATCGCGGGGTGTGGGGGGGGTGTGGGGGTTGATCGGGGCGGCGGCCGGTGGAGGCGAGGTCGGCGCCTCCTGGCGACGC
>JAYUSX010000183.1:0-4627 GCA_043755475.1 Actinomycetota bacterium | reverse complement strand
CGTCGGTCGGCGACACGTCGGCGGTCGACCTGCCTACGATGGATCGTGCAGGCGATCGGCGATCGAGAGAGCGAGGGCCCGGATGAGCCCCAGCACCGCGCAACCCAGCCCCTGGGTGTTGGCGACCGAGCCGACCAGTCTGGGCGATCCGACGAACCTGATCACGTTGGTCGATGGGCAGACGTTCTGCCTCAGCGGCCGCTCTGGTGACTTCAGCAACAACCCGACACACGGCGTGTTCTTCGCCGACATGCGCGTGCTCAACCAGGCGCGGCTGCTGGTCGGCGGTTCACCCGTCGAGCCGTTGGCGGTCACTCAGGCCGACGCCAGCACCGCCACCTTCGTCGGCCGCTCGCAGCCGTTGTCACCCTCCGAACCGCGGTTGTTGGTCGTGCGTCGCCGCAGCCTGGGGTCGGTGTGGCAGGAGGAGATCGAGCTGCGCAACACGGGCGGCATCGCGACGTCGGTTGCCGTCGAGATGCAGGTGGCAGCGGACTTCGCCGATGTGTTCGCGGTCAAGGAGGGTCGGGCCGGGGTCGAGGGGGCTCACTCGGTGGAAGTGGAAGGGCAGAGTCTGCTCTTCGGCTGGCGGCTGGGCGATGTCCGTCGGACGACGAAGCTGACCATGGCCGGTGTGGTGGCAGAGGTCTCCCCGAAGGGCTTCGCGTGGACGGTGCATCTCGAGCGGCACGAGGTGTGCACCGTGCACTTCGACCTCACGGTCGCGCTGGGCGGCCGGTGGATCGAGCGCGTCGACCACCACCCCAACCTGTCCAATGCGGCTGCGCGCAACCGCCACTGGTTGGCCGCCGTGCCCACGCTGCGCACCGTTGACCGCAAGCTGGGGGTCGCCTATGACCGCTCCATCGCCGACATCGGAGCGCTTCGGTTGCATGATCCGTCGGGGCGTCATCGACCGGTCATCGCCGCCGGGGCGCCGTGGTACATGACGCTCTTCGGTCGCGACGCGTTGATCAGCTCGTACATGGCCTTGCCGATCGATCCGTCACTCGCGCTCGGCGTGCTCCAGGCGTTGGCCGAACTGCAGGGCACCAACGTCGACCAGATGACGGAGGAGCAGCCAGGAAGGATCATGCACGAGACCCGCAACCTCGGTGTCGCGGCCTCCACGCTCACCGGCGGCAGCACCTACTTCGGTTCGGTCGACGCGACTCCGCTGTTCGTCGTCCTACTCGGGGAACTGTCCCGTTGGGGGCTCGCCGAGGAGGTGCTGCTCGACCTGCTTCCTCACGCCGATCGAGCCCTGGACTGGATGCGGGAGTATGGCGACCGCGACGGCGACGGCTACCTCGAGTACCTGACGACCTCGGAGCGGGGGTTGGTGAACCAAGGATGGAAGGACTCAGGTGACGGCATCCGCTACCACGACGGGCGCATCGCAGTCGCGCCACTGGCGCTGTGCGAAGTGCAGGGCTACGCCTATGGGGCGTACCGCGCCCGCGCATCGATCGCGGAGCGCCTGGGGCGTGCCGACGAGCAGGCCGAGTTCTCGTTGATGGCCGAGCGGTTGAAGGAGCGCTTCAATCGCGACTTCTGGGTGAAGGAACACGGGTGGTTCGCGGTCGCGCTCGGTCCGGACAAAGAGCAGGTCGACTCGCTGGCCTCGAACATGGGCCACTGCCTGTGGAGTGGCATCGTCGCCGACGAGCACGCTGCGGAGGTGGCCCGCCGCTTGATGTCGCCGCCGATGTGGAGTGGGTGGGGCATTCGCACCCTCGCGAGCGACGAGGCCGGGTACGATCCGATGAGCTACCACTGCGGCACCGTGTGGCCTCACGATGGTGCGTTGTGTGCAGCGGGGCTTCGCTCGTATGGGTTCGCCGCAGAAGCGCTCACCATCGCGCGTGGGCTGTTTGCCGCATCCGACGCCTGGAGTGGGCGACTGCCAGAGCTGTTCAGCGGCCTGGACGAGGGCGACGTCGGCACCCCCGTGCCGTTCCCCACGTCGTGCTCGCCGCAGGCGTGGGCGGCCGCCACGCCGTTCCTGCTGCTGCGCACCATGCTGGGCCTCGAGCCCGACGACGACATGGGGCTGACCATCGATCCGATCCCAGGTGCCATCGACGACGACATGCACTTCCTCGGTGTCCGGCGGCTGGAACGAAGGTTCGATGTTCGCGTCGACGAGGGCAAGGCGACGATCACCGAGTGGGCCGAGGACCGCCCCTCCTGAGATGCTCACCGCAGCTCACGCGACGATCAATGCGGCCCGCTGCCCGAGCCATCGACCCGGGGTAGATGGCGTCGGAGGGCCTCCGCGACACCGAGGCCCGACGCGGCCGACGTGAGTTCGACCCCGGACGCGCGCACCGCTGCATCCGCGTTGGCCACGCCGACGGCGATCGCAGCGATTGCGAACATCGGGAGGTCGTTGGCGGCATCGCCGATCGCGATGACTCGTTGCTGCTCCACGCCCAGCTCGGCAACTGCCGCCCGCAGGCCTGTGCCCTTGTCGCAGCCCTCGGGTGCCAGCGCGACGGACCCCTTGTTGACGACGAGGTGACGCTGGCTGCCGGTGGACACGCGCACCGCTTCGACCGTCGCGATCCAACCGGAAGGGGCGCCGACCACGACGTGGCCGACGTCGAGGTCGGGAACTCCCGCCGCGAGCAGACCGGCCACGACGGCCGGCTCGACCGGCTCGGCGAGCAGCACCAGCTTCCCGGTGGCCACCTCGACCAGTACGCCGCCCTCCTCGCACACGGCTCGATCGCACAGGACGAGCACGGTTGGCACCACGCGCTGCAAGCTCTCCCACCGCCGGCCGGTGACGATGATCAGGGTGTGACCGTCCGCGCGGGCTTGTTGTAGCGCCCGTGTCGCCGCCTCGGCCACCACTCCGCCGTCGTACAGCGTGCCGTCGACGTCCAACGCAATCACCATCTTTTCCACCGTGCAGTCCTAGTCGGTCGTTGGCTCGATGTGTGGTCACGGTCGAAACGGGGCATAGTCATCGGAGGAGCGTCGTGGGAGACTGCTCCCTGCCGCCGTCGAGCCGGACCGTCGGGCAGGGATCGACCAGCACCTCCGACGAACAAGGGGCACGATGTGGTCAGTGATCTGAACGGCGGGCAGCCCACGAGGTCTCTGGTCGTCGCGGCAAATCGGCTCCCTGTGGAGATCTCCGCCACCGGTGACGTCACCGTCAGCCCCGGAGGCCTGGCCTCGGCGATGTCGCGGGTGGCCGTCGCGGGCTCCACGTGGGTCGGCTGGGCCGGCCCCGGCGCAGGTCGAGTTGGACCGATGCCTCTGGGCGGCGCCCGACTTCACCCCATCGCCCTCTCGGCCGGCGAGGAAGAGATGTACTACCAGGGCTTCTCCAACTCCGTGCTCTGGCCACTGTTCCATGGCCGCCTGCGCCGCGAGGAGATGAACCGCGCATGGTGGCGCACGTATCGAGGGGTCAACGAGCGCTTCGCGATCTCCATCGCCCGCAACGCACGGCCCAATGCCACCGTGTGGGTGCACGACTATCACTTGCTGCTGGTGCCGAAGATGCTGCGAGCCCGCCGGCCCGACGTGCGGATCGGGCTGTTTCTCCACATCCCGTTCCCGAACGCACAGATGTTCTCGATGTTGCCGTGGCGACAGGAGGTGCTGTCGGGAATGCTCGGCTCGGACCTGATCGGATTCCAGGTGGCCGACGACACGGCGAACTTCATCAACACGGCTGAGCGACTGTTGCCCACCACCGCAGACGGTCACGGCCTGCGCGTGGGATCGCGGACCGTGCAGGTCGACACCTTCCCGATCTCCATCGACTTCGCCCGCTGGGATGCATTGGGCGACGAAGCGGTCGACGCTGCCGCAGCGCTCCGTGCCGAGCTGGGGGTGACGGCTGTCTTCCTCGGCATCGATCGACTCGATTACACCAAGGGCATCAGCCAGCGTCTGCAGGCGTTCGAGGAGCTGCTCGACGAACGGCGGCTCGAGGCCGAGGACTGCGCGTTCGTGCAGGTCGCCGTGCCCAGCCGCACCGACGTGCCTGCCTACCAGGACGAGCGAATCGAGGTCGAGGCGCTGGTCGACCGGATCAACATGCGGCACCGACGGCGCAGCGGCCACGGCCCGGTCCAGTACATCGAATCGTCGTTCGACGACACCGGGTTGGCAGCGTGGTATCGAGCGGCCGATGCACTCGTCGTGACGTCGTTGGCCGACGGCATGAACCTCGTGGCCAAGGAGTTCGTCGCAGCTCGCGGCGACGGTGACGGTGTGGTCGTGCTCAGCGAGTTCGCCGGAGCAGCCCAGGACCTCGTGGAGGCTTTGATCGTCAACCCGTACGACATCGAAGCGATCAAGTCAGCGCTGATGGGTGCCGTCTCGATGGCACCTGAGGAACGACGGGCGCGGATGGCGTCCATGCGCGACACCGTTCGCCACCATGACGTGCACCACTGGGCGCACCACTTCCTCGAACGGCTGGAGGCGGTGCCGCGACCGCGACGTCGCTACTCGTTCCCTCGGTGGCCGGCCATGACCAAGCTCGTCGGGAAGGCACATCGATGGCGTGCCGTCGCACACAGGGGTGTGCGGTGATGCGGGTCGGGCTGATCGCACCAGCATGGCTGCCGATTCCGGCTCCGGCCTACGGGGGCACCGAGAC
>JAYUSX010000182.1:0-4637 GCA_043755475.1 Actinomycetota bacterium | reverse complement strand
GTGGAGCGCAGCCGCCGTGTGGATCAAGGAAGGCCCCGGCATCGCCCAACTCGTCGCCGAGTGGATGACCTACGGCTACCCGCACATGTGCGATCCCCATGGCAGCGACATCAGCCGCTTCTATCCGCACGAGAAGACCGAGTGGCACATCAACGCCCGGTGCAACGAGCACTTCAACAAGACCTACGGCATCGTGCACCCGCGTGAGCAGTGGGCCAGCCAGCGCGGTATCCGTCGCAGCCCGTTCTACGCCCGCGAGGAGGCCCTCGGCGCCACGTTCTTCGACGCTCGCGGTTGGGAGCGTCCGCAGTGGTACTCGAGCAACGAGAAGCTGATGGCGAAGTTCCCCGAAGCGTGTCAGCCACGCGAGCACGAGTGGGATGCGCGCTGGTGGAATCCGGTCACCAACGCTGAGCACCTGCAGATGCGTGAGAGCGTCGGCATGGTCGATCTGACCGCGTTCAACGAGTTCGACTTCGAGGGCCCCGGCGCCTTGGCGTTCTTGCAGTACATGACCGTCAACAGCTGTGACGTCGCCGTCGGGCGCAGCGTGTACACGCCGTTGCTCACCCCTCATGGCGGTTTCCGTGGCGACCTCACGATCCAACGGCTCGGTACCGACCACTTCCGTGTGATCACCGGCGCCTTCGACGGTGGCCGAGACAACTACTGGTTCAACAAGCACCTCGAGTCGTTCAACGCCGCGGCCGGCGACGACGGCCAGTGCACCTTCACCGACCGTTCGCAGGGCATCTGCACCGTCGGCGTCTGGGGGCCGAACGCGGCCAAGACGCTCGCCAAGGTCACGACCGATCACACCACCGCGACGTACGACCTCAGCCAGGACGGCTTCCCGTACGGCGCCGTCCGGGATGTGCTGATCGACGGTGTGCCGTGCACGATGTTCCGCATCAGCTACGTCGGCGAGAACGGCTGGGAGATCTACACCCGCATGGAGCACGGCCTCAAGGTGTGGGACGCGATCTGGGACGCCGGCCAGGAGTTCGAGATCATCCCCGTCGGCATCGGCGTGTACGCGGTCACCGGGCGCATCGAGAAGGGGTACCGGCTCATGGGCGCCGAGCTCGAGAGCGAGTACAACCCCGTCGAGGCCGGGCTGGCCCGCCCGAAGGTCAAGTCGGCCGACTTCATCGGCAAGGCGGCCTACCTCGAGTCACGCGAGCAGGGTCCCGCTGCGATCATGTGCACGTTGTCGATGGACTCGCAGCGGTGCGCCGCCGGCTACGACCGGTACCCCACAGGCGGCAACGAACCGATCCTGACCCTCACAGGCGACCGGATCCTCGATGCAAAGGGCCGCATCTCTCGCGTCACCACGGCCGGAGCCGGTCCATCGGTGGGCAAGTACCTCCTCCTCGCCTACCTCCCACCGGAGCACGCGGTGGAAGGCACCAAGCTGCAGGTGATGTACATGAACGAGATGTACCCGGTCACCGTCGAGCGGGCGAGCGCGTCGCCGCTGTTCGACCCCACCGACGCACGCATGAAGAGCTGAGGGCCGCCATGCGCGTTCTCGTCTGCGTCAAGCGGGTGCCCGCACCCGGCGCCAAGATCAACATCACCACCGACGGCCAGGCCGTCGACACCGCCTACCTCGCGTTCACCACGAGCCCGCACGAGGAGTGCGCGGTGGAAGAAGCAGTGCAGCTCATCGAGCGTCACGGCGGTGAGGCCACCGTGCTCACGCTCGGTCCGGCCGAGGCCGACGAGCAGTTGCGCTATGCGGCCAGCCTGGGCGTCGCCAAAGCGGTGCTGCTCCCCACCGATGGCATCGACTGGGATCCGCAGCGAACGGCTGCGGCCATCGCCGGAGCGATCACGTCGATCGAGACGGCCGACGGACCGTTCGACATCATCCTGTTCGGCAACGAGTCGGCCGATTCGGGTGGGTTCCAGGTGGGCGTGCGCGTGGCGCACTCGCTCGGTCGCCCGATGGTGAACGGCATCAAGGGCATCGACGTGCGCGACGACGGCACGGTTCACGCCAGCCGACACACCGAAGGCGGTGTCGAGGTGTACGCCATCCCGACCCCGGTGGTGCTCGGTGTGAAGGAGGGCATCAACCTGCCCCGATACCCGACGTTGAAGGGTCGACTCGGGTCGAAGAAGATCACCGTGGAGGAGCTCGCGGCCATGGCCGAACCCGGCGGTCAGCACATGATGACGCTGCTGAAGGCGGCCGAGCAGGCGAGCAACACCATCATCCTCGGCCACGGACCAGACGCCGCGGCCGCCGTCGTCGACGTCCTCGAAGAACTGGGGATCCTCACATGAGCGTGCTCGTCATGGTCGAACATGACCGGGGGATCATCGCCCCCGCGTCGCTGGAAGCCTTCACCGCAGCCCGCTCGCTGGGCTCCGACATCCATGCGCTCACGATCGGTGCCGACGCCGACGGGTTGGCCGAGACCCTCGGTGCCCACGGTGCCTCGGTGGTGCACCAGGCCCATCACGAGCTGCTCTCGGACTACGGACCGGAGACGTGGGGTCACGCGCTGGCTCAGGCGATCAGCGCCACGGCCCCCACTGCTGTGTTCGCGACCGGCACCGACCGGGGCAACGAGGTGATGGCTCAGGCTGCGGCGATCCTCGATCTGCCGATGGTGGCCAACTGCCTCGAGATCGAGATGGGCGAGACGTGGACGATCACCCGCATGCGCTGGGGCGGCTCGCTCCTCGAGCGGTGCGAACTGGTCGCCGGCATCAAGCTCGTCACGGTGGTGCACCACACCTTCGAGCCTGCGGAATCACCGGCCAGCTTCGTCGCCCAGCCCTTCGTCCCGTCGCTCGATCCTTCGTTGGCACGCACGGTCGTCACCGAACGCGTGACCCGCGCCGCCGGTGTCACGCTGGCGACCGCACCGGTGGTGATCGGCGGTGGTCGAGCGGTCGGCTCACCCGAGGCGTTCGGACCGCTCGAGGATCTCGCCGCGCTGCTCGGTGGTGTCGTCGGGTGCTCGCGTGCGGTCACCAACAACGGCTGGCGCAACCACGCCGACCAAGTCGGTCAGACCGGTACCCGCATCGCACCCGACATCTACTTCGCGTGTGGCATCTCCGGAGCGATCCAGCACTGGGTGGGCGCCATGGCATCGAAGAAGATCCTCGCGATCAACATCGACCCCGAGGCGAACATGGTCACCAAGGCCGACTACGCCGTGATCGGCGACCTTCATCAGGTCGTCCCCGCGATCAGTGCGGAGATCAGACGGCGCCGCGGCGTCTGATCACCCTCTCGACGGCCGCGGGCGTCGTAACGTGAACCGGTGAGCTACGAGACGCACCACGTGGATGCAGGTCCGGCGCTCAGCCGCGACCTCGCCCTCGCGACGTGGGGGTTGTTCGTCGGGCTCGCCCTGCTGCTGCTCGCAGGTGGCCTGTTCGGCACCCTGCTCGGCGTGCGGGCCGAGACCGAGGGCCTGCCGACGGCGATCACCGGTCTCATCGCTGCGTCGTACTACCTGGGTTTCGTCGTCGGGTCGCGCCTCACCCTGCGTGCGCTCGGCGCGGTGGGACACATCCGTGTCTACGCCGCGCTCGCCGCACTGCTCACCACGGCGATGCTCGGGGTCGGGCTGACCGACAGCTGGGTGCCATGGGCGATGCTGCGGCTGGTCACCGGGTTGTGTCTCGCCGGTCAGTACGTCGTCGCCGAGTCGTGGCTCAACGACCTCGCCACCAACGCCAACCGCGGCCGACTGCTGGCCATCTACAACGTGATCACCACCGGGGCATTCGGCATCGGACAGGCCGTCGTGTTCGCGTTCGACGCCGAACTGGTCATCGGGTTCGCGATCTGTGCGATCGCGGCATCGCTCGCGGTGATCCCCGTGACGTTGTCGGAAGAGGCGGTCGCTCCCAGGATCGAAGAGAGTGAGCACATCTCGTTCAAGGAGCTCGCCGAGATCGTGCCCACCGGTCTGGGGGCCTGCCTCCTCGTCGGCATCGCCCACGGCGCGATCGGCGGTCTGCCCGCGGTCTATGCCACCCGAGTGGGCATGCCGAGCGGATGGGTGGGATTGTTCGCCGCGGCGCCGAGTCTCGGAGGGGTGTTGCTCCAGTGGCCGATCTCCGCGGCCTCCGACGATCTCGACCGGCGCGTGGTGGGCTTGGCGGGCGCCTTGGGGGCGATGGGAACCGCGGCGATCCTCATCCTGACTCCGGAGACCCATTGGATGGTGTTGGTCTGGTTCGCCCTGCTCGGCGGGTTGAGCTACCCGCTGTACTCCATCGCCGGGGCCTACACCAACGACTGGGTCGAGCCCGAACACGTGAACGCCGCCGCCTCACAACTCGTCACGCTCTATGGCGTCGGTGCGGTGCTCGGCCCGTTCTCCGCAGCCGGCCTGATGATCGGGCTCGGTCCCAGCGGCTTCTTCTGGGCCTTGGTCATCCTGCACGGGATGGTCGCAGCGTTTCTCGCGTACCGGATCCGGGCGTGGCGCAGCCCGCTCGCGAAACGGCCGTGGGACGAGGTGTCGTTGCCTGCTCGGGCCTTCTACGTGCCGGCCACGATCGTGGCAACCGGCCGTCGTCGACGCCGCCGGCGAACACCGCCCGACACCGAGACCTGACATGTCCGGGCTCCACTCGTCATGCGGGTCCCGTCGTGGCGA
>JAYUSX010000181.1:0-4641 GCA_043755475.1 Actinomycetota bacterium | reverse complement strand
GCGACGGCCGCCAAGGTCGAGACCCAATCGGTCAGCGTCAACTCGGTCAGCTCCACGTGGGGTCGTAGCATCACCGAGAAGGCGGTCAGGGCGCTGATCATCTTCTTGATCCTCGTTGCACTGTTCATCGCCTGGCGGCTGGAGTGGCGCATGGCCATCGCCGCAATCCTGGCCATGGTCCACGACGTCATGATCAGCGTGGGCGTGTACTCGGTGATCGGTTTCGAGGTCACGCCGGCCACCGTGGTCGCGTTCCTCACGATCCTCGGCTTCTCGCTGTACGACACGATCGTGGTGTTCGACAAGGTGAACGAGAACACCGAGCGCTACTCCGGTGCACGGGCGCCCTACGCCGACACGATGAACGTGTCGATGAACCAGGTGCTGATGCGCTCGATCAACACCAGTCTGGCCGCAGTGCTGCCTGTGTTGTCCTTGCTCGTCGTGGGATCGGGGATCATGGGCGCCGTGGCGCTGCGCGAGTTCGCACTCGCACTGCTCGTCGGATTGTTGACGGGTTCCTACTCGTCGATCTTCATCGCTGCGCCGATCCTGACGATGTTCAAGGAGAACGAGCCGCGCAACAAGAACATGAAGGGTCAGCACGCGACCGGGGTCGAGCTCGAACGGCTGGTGCTCGGCGGTTCCCCGGAGGGCCACCGTCGCGAGGTCGCCCGGGCTCGCCGTGCGGGCGCATCGACCGGTGCCGAGGGTGAAGTGATCGTCACGGCGGCGACGACCCCCGAGTCGGTGCTCACGCACGCGCCTCGCCCCAGGAAGAAGAAGCGCCGCTGAGGCAGAGCCCGGCCGGTACCCTGTGATCCATGTCGGCAGACAGCCCCTGGCTCACCACTCTCGTACGCGATATCGCCGACTATCCCACCCCTGGCGTCACGTTTCGCGACATCACGCCGCTGCTCGGTGACGGTCCTGCGTTCGCTCGGTCGATCTCCGAGCTGCGCGACCGATTCGTCGGTACCAAGGTCGATCGGGTGCTCGGCATGGAGGCCCGCGGGTTCATCGTCGCCGCCCCGATCGCGGTCGCGTTGGGCGCCGGATTCGTGCCCGTGCGCAAAGCGGGCAAGCTGCCGTGGGCCGTGGTTCGCGAGGAGTACTCGCTCGAGTACGGCACCGATAAGCTCGAGATGCACCGCGATGCCATTCGTCCCGGTGAGCAGATCCTGGTCATCGACGACGTGCTCGCCACCGGCGGGACGGCAGCCGCAACGTGCCGGCTCGTCGAGGTGCTGGGCGGAGTGGTGGTGGGCCTCGGTTTCCTGATCGAGATCGGCGGGCTGGGCGGCCGGGGTCGCCTCGGCGATCGCCACATCGAAAGCCTCGCCAGGTACTGAGACCGCCATGGCCACGGTCGACCGCGTGCTTCCCTGGAGGCGGCACCAGCACGCCACCGCCGAAGAGCTCACGCCGCTGCTGACGGCGTATCGCAAGCGCCGTCCCAAGGCGTCGGTCACGATGATCAACCGCGCCTACGAGATGGCGTGCGAGGCTCACCGGCACCAGCTCCGTTCGAGTGGCGAGAGCTACATCAACCACCCGCTGGCCGTGGCCCGCATCGTCGCCGACATCGGCCTCGACGACATCAGCCTCGCTGCAGCGCTGCTCCACGACGCCGTCGAGGACACCGAGATCAGCCTGGCCGACGTCGAGGCCGGCTTCGGAGCCGAGGTCGCCGCCATCGTCGACGGCGTCACCAAGCTCGAACGGCTGCAGTTCGACTCGAAGGAGGCCCAACAGGCCGCCACCATGCGCAAGATGCTCGTGGCGATGGCCAAGGACCTGCGCGTGTTGATCATCAAGCTCGCCGACCGGCTGCACAACATGCGCACGATTGCGGCGATGCCGAGCGAGAAGCAGCGTCGCATCGCCCAGGAGACGCTCGACATCTATGCCCCGTTGGCGCACCGCCTCGGCATTCAAGAGCTACGACAGCAGTTGGAAGACCTCGCGTTCGCGTCGCTGTACCCGAAGCGCTACGCCGAGCTCGACTACCTCGTCGGCACGCGCACGCCCGAGCGCGAGGTGTACCTGGCCAAGGCGATCGCCGAGGTTCGCGGCCGGCTGAGCGAGGTGGGCATCGATGCCGACGTCACCGGGCGCGGCAAGCACCTGTGGAGCATCTACGAGAAGATGGTCCAGAAGGGCAAGGAGTTCGACGACATCTTCGACCTCGTCGCGGTGCGGGTGATCGTCGATTCGGTGAAGGATTGCTACGCGGCCCTCGGGTCGATCCACGGTCGGTACAAGCCGGTGGTGGGTCGGTTCAAGGACTACATCGCGATGCCGAAGTTCAACCTCTACCAGAGCTTGCACACCACCGTGATCGGCCCCGGCGGCAAGGTGATCGAGGTGCAGATCCGCACCCGCGAGATGCACCAACGTGCCGAGTGGGGCGTCGCGTCGCACTGGGCGTACAAGGACGAGTCGAACACCAACGACATCGACTGGCTGAACCGGATCATCGACTGGCAGGCCGACATCAGCGATCCGGCCGCCTTCATGGAGAACCTGAAGACCGATCTCGAACAGGACGAGGTCTTCGTGTTCACGCCCAAGGGCCGGGTGATCACGCTGCCGATCGGCGCCACGTGTGTCGACTTCGCCTATGCGGTCCACACCCAGGTCGGCCATGCGTGCATCGGTGCGAAGATCAATGGCCGGCTCGTCGCGCTCGACCACAAGCTGCGCAGCGGCGACACCTGCGAGATCTTCACCTCCAAGCTCGAGTCGGCTGCGCCGTCGCGCGACTGGCTGCAGTTCGCGGTGTCACCGCGGGCGCGCAACAAGATCCGCCAATGGGTGTCGCGAGAGCGTCGCGGCGACATGATCGAAGCAGGGCGCGACGAGCTCACCAAGGAGTTCCGCCGCGAGGGCTTGGCGCTACAGCGAGTGTGGAAGAGCGAGGCGATGATCGCCGAGGTGGAAGATGCCGGGTACGGCGACCTCGACGGCCTGCTGGCTGCGGTGGGTGAGAACCACGTCTCGGCCCACGGCTTCGCGCAGAAGATTGCCAAGCGGTATCGGTCGGGCGACGAGGACCAGGTGTCGTCGAGCGTGCTCAACATGCGCGCCAACCGCCGCCCGCGACGCAGCCCCGGCGTGCACGTCGAAGGTCTCGACGACGTGCTCATCCGGCTCTCGAAGTGCTGCACCCCGGTGCCGGGCGACGAGATCATGGGCTTCGTCACGCGCGGCCGGGGCGTCAGCGTGCACCGCGCCGACTGCGCCAACGCCGAGAGCCTGATGGGTGAGCAGGCGGCCCGACTCATCGAGGTCGAGTGGGACGGCGACCAGAGCAACACCCTGTTCAGAGCCGGTGTCGAGGTGATCGCGTTCGACCGCTCGAAGCTGCTCCGCGACGTGGCCAACTCGCTCAGCGAGCAGCACGTCAACATCGTCGCGTGTTCCACCCACACCGGCACCGACCGCGTGGCCAAGATGCGCTTCGAGTTCGAGATGGCCGACCCGTCGCACCTCGAGAGCGTGCTGCGCACGATCAAGACCATCGACGCCGTGTACGACGCCTACCGACTGGTCCCCGGCAAAGTCGACTGAGCTCGAACGCATCGAGCCATCGCACCGGTCCTCGCCGTCGAGATCGATCGGTACCCTGCTCAGTCATGGTGGAAGGTTTCGATGAGCGGGTGGCAGCGGCACTGGAGGTGCTCGAAGAGGTCATCGCCGACCGCGACGTGTTGCAGACCCTGTCGTTGGACATGCGCACCAAGTTGTTGAGTGCGGTCGGTGACGTGTACGAGCCCGACGTCATCCGCCGCCGGAAGCAGATCAAAGCTCAGCGGCGCGAGCACAAGGCCCGCAGGGCCGAGCTCGACCAGGACGCCCTGTCGGAGACCGGTATCCGCTCACTGCGGGCCAAGCCGGTGTTCACCACACCGGACGCGTTCGCACCGTTGGCGATCGAGCCCGATCAGGTCGACGACGACGAGATCCTCGACCCCGCCGGCGAGCGTCGCCGTGCACACGAGCCCCAGCACTGCTATGTGTGCAAGCAGCACTACACGGTGATCCACGACTTCTACGACCAGATGTGCCCGACCTGTGCTGCGTTCAACTTCGCCAAGCGTTCGGAGACGGCCGACCTGTCTGGCCGTGTTGCGTTGTTGACCGGCGGTCGAGTGAAGATCGGTTACCAGGCCGGTATCAAGTTGTTGCGTGCCGGGGCCCGACTGATCGTGACGACGCGGTTCCCACGCGACTCCGCGCTGCGCTACGCGACCGAACCCGACTTCGATCAATGGGGACATCGCCTCGAGATCTTCGGTCTCGATCTCCGCCACACCCCGAGCGTGGAGGCGTTCTGCTCGCACCTGATCGGCACGCTCGACCGGCTCGACTTCATCGTCAACAACGCGTGCCAGACGGTGCGCCGCCCGCCCGACTTCTACCGACACATGATGGAGCTCGAGGCAGCGGCACTCGTCGCTCTCCCACCTGAGGTGCATGCCCTGCTCGGCGCGTACGAGGGGCTGCGACGCACGGAGATGCTGTCGATCGGTCCCGATTCAGGGGCGGCGGCTGTGCTGACTGTCGCAGCGCCCGGTCTCACGAACGCCGCTCAGCTCTCGCAGACGCCGTTGCTCGACGAGGACGTGGGTGGGGGAG
>JAYUSX010000180.1:0-11794 GCA_043755475.1 Actinomycetota bacterium | reverse complement strand
CCGACGCGATGGCGTTCGTGCGCAGCCTGGTCGAGGACGCGATGCCTCAGGGCGCGGTCATCTCGGAGCTGAACGCAGCCACCGACGCGGGGTGACGCCGACGCGGGCTCGATGCACCTGCTTGACCATCCCGTCGGCGAGAGGACGGTCCAGCCATCCGAACCACTCGACTCCCGCCACGTCGACATCGCGCCGGGTCCGCCGGCGCGGGCGGTTCGCGCCTCGTCGGCGATGAGCAGACCGGCGCGTCGTGATGGACGTGAAGATCCCGATCTGTCTGGAATGCGGAGCGGACTTGCCACGGCGCGGGGGATCGTGCCGGGTCTGCGTCGGCACTCGCGCCGATGCCCGCCCCGTTCGCCGCGTCGACACCGAGGTGTCAACCGCACCCACCCCGACCCAGCTCGACGTCACTCGAGCGACGGACGACCCATCTCAGATCAACCGACGGACGTTCGCAACGGTCGGAGCGATCGTGCTCATCACGATCTCGACCGTGGTGGTCGGGAGCCTGTTCGCCGGCGACGACCCTCGAACCACGCTGGTTGCTCACGACGACGCCGCCCAGCAACCGATCTCGTCACCACCCGCATCGCCGAATTCCGGTGACCCCACCACCGTCCCCGTGGCAGCCACGGGATCGGCGGCACGAGTCGACCCGTCACCGGCCGTTGGCGACGAGGGCACCACGGTGCCGACGCCGATCGACACGGTTCCCGATGCAGCTGCTGACGCGCTCCCCGTTGCGATCGAAGCCGCTCCGACCGCAGACACCACACCGCTCGAGACCGGTGCTCCAGGT
Source organism: Actinomycetota bacterium (assembly GCA_043755475.1). Classification (GTDB taxonomy): domain Bacteria; phylum Actinomycetota; class Acidimicrobiia; order Acidimicrobiales; family Ilumatobacteraceae; genus VFMC01. The sequence goes on along the minus strand of JAYUSX010000180.1, from coordinate 10,992 downwards.
TCCGACAGCCGACCTTCACGGCGACGACCCGACCCGGGCGGGTCCGCAAGCAGCTCGCCGAACGCCGACCCTCCGATGGCCTTCGAAGAACCGGGGCAGCCCGGCGCGACCGCCCGCGAGCCGATCGCGGACGATCCGAGCCCTGCGACCCCGCCGACCGCCGGTCCCCCGGCATCTCCGACCTCCCCGACATCTCCAACCGCCCCGTCCGCGCCTCCGACGACGGTCAGGCCTCCGACGACGACCACTCCGGTGACGACCACTCCCGTGACGACGACCACGACGACGACCACGACGACTGCGCCGCCGCCAGCGACGACCGATCCGCCGCCGACGACCGATCCGCCGCCAACGACGACCGATCCGCCGACCACGGGTCCGCCGCCGACCACCGATCCGCCACCCGATCCGGCTCCCTGAGTCGCGCGGTCGCCTCCGCCGTCTCGTCAGCCGGAGCGACGAACGTCAGCCGGCTCGATCGAGGTACTCGCGCAGGCGACGGTCTGCGTCGTCGCCGAACAGGATCCGTGCCACCTCGTCGAGCCCTGCCGACGACCTGATGTCTTCCTCGCGCACCACCAGTTCGATCTTCGAACGTCGCCGCATGAAGTCCTCGAGCCTGGTGATCATCTCGGTCGTGGCCGCCAGATGCAATTCGACACGGAGGTAGTCGGCGTTCTCCATGATGTCTTCGCCCATGCGCGAATCGTCGCGGATCGCTTCGAGCATCGAGAACGCCCGCCGACCGTACCGACGCCACAGGCGGTCGCTCAGCGGCTCGACGTCGGGTTTCGTTCGCAGCGCGTCGAGCTTGACGAGCTTGGCCTGACGGTAGAACTCGGCCCGGGTTGCCTTCGCCGGTTCGCCGTACCAGTTCTTCAGATCCGTCTCCAACGGAACACCGAGCGATTCGACCGCCTCGGCAACTTCTTCGCCCACGTTCAAGCAGTCGGTCAGCTTGCCCCCGAACACCGTGACCAACCGCATCCTTCGATCGGTCTCGACCGCGTGCTTGCGACTCAACGAGGTCCAGTCGACCTCCTTCTGGTCGCCGCCCGCAGCATTGACCACCAGCGGACGGACACCCGATCGTTCGGCGATGACGTCGGCGGTGGTGAGCGGCGTGCGCAGATCGAGACGTTGATTGATCTGATCGAGCAGGAAGTCGCGGTCGGCGTCGTCGACTTTCGTGAACGGCTGATCGATACGGGTGTCGGTGGTGCCGATGACCGACCGGGCCCCCATCGGGATCACGTAGAACAGGCGCTGCGTGTCGTCGAAAAAGGCCAGCACACGCTGATGCTCGTCGGTGGTGAGCCGTGGCACCACGAGGTGGATGCCCTTGGAGTAGACGATGCGGTGATCGGTCGTCGTGCCCCACGACCGGTTCAACTCGTCGACGAACGGTCCGGCGGCGTTCACCATCACCTTCGCCGAGGTGACGAACTCCTCGCCCGAGTCGACATCGCGCAACTGGGCCACCCATCGGTCGCCCACCCGCTCCGCGCTGACGAGCTCGACGTAGTTGGCGGCTGTCGCGCCGGCCTCGATCGCCGAGCGCACGAACGAGAACACGAACCGTGCGTCGTTGTCGACGAGGTACGCGTCGCGGTACTCGATGCCCCCGCGAACGTTGGTCGTGTCGACCACGGGTTCTTCCGCGCGGATCTTGTCGGCGCTGAGCAACCGTGGGTGGCGCGTCCCGAACTGCCCGATTCCCCAGTAGCCGAGCGCTCCCAGCGCTGCGAACCACGGCGGGAAGGGCGAACCGTGATCGAGGCTTGCGAGAAAGCTGATCTCCTTGACGTTGTCGGGGTACGCCTTCATCAGGCGATTGCGCGACCTGCAGAGCTTGAACACCAGCAGCAGTTCGTAGTTCTCGAGGTACTTGAACCCGCCCCAGACGAGGTTCGACGATTCCTGACTGGTGAAGTGGGCGAAGTCGCCACGGTCGACCAGTGCCACCGACGCACCACGGCCTGCGAGCGCCGCCGACGTGACCGCACCGTTGATGCCGCCACCGATCACCAGGACATCGAAGCTGCCATCCCGCAGTCGATCGATCTGGGAGTTCCGAAGTGCCATGTGAGCATTCTGCCGACAACGGCTGCAGGAAATGCGCGCCAATCGCTCACTCCGAGGTGCCGAGCACCTCGGGCAGCCACGCTTCCAACCGTTCCCACATCACGTCGCCGCTCTTGGCCAACAGGTGACCATCGCCCGGCAGTCGAACGACCTCGCCCGTGCCGGCGATCATCTGGACCATGTCGCTGGCCTCGGGCGGCAGGATCTCGTCCCGGTCACCGTGGAAGAGCAGGAACGGCCGGCCGGCCAGCCCGCCGGCGACCTCGCAACCGGCTGACTGGGTTGCGAACGTCACCACGCCTGCCACCATCGCGTCGAGCCCGACCGCGACGCGGACAGCGACCGCCCCACCGAAGCTGTGCCCCATCAGCACGACCCGCTCGGCACCGGCGCCTCCGATGGCCAGTTGCACGGCGGCAGCCACGTCGATGCAGCAGGCGTCGAGATCGTTGGGCCGCCGATAGCTGACGCGCAGGACCGGGATGCCCCGATCGGCCCATGCGGTGCCGAGTCGGTGGTAGAGACCATCGGCCGGACCGAGCAGCCCACCCATCGCACCGCCGCAGAGGACGAGCGCGGCGGGTGGATCGATGACGCCGGTCGGCTCGTGCCACAACACCGTGAGCAGGCCACGCATCGAGTACATCTCGACGTGGCGCAGTGTGGGCGTGAGCATGACGTCTTGGGTGGCGATCACCCCGAACAGCTCGAGCGGGCTCTGCCCGCCGGGCCCGCGATCATCGTCCCCACTCATCTGTCCCCACTCATCTGTCCCCACTCATTTTAGGTACCCTAACGACCTCATGTCGCCTGCCGAAGCCCTGGACGAGCCCCTGATCGAGCCCCTGATCGAGCCAAGGGACGAGTCCACGAACGAGTCACCGGACGAGTCGACGGTCGAGTCGACGGTCGACGGCGCGGCGCGCGGTGCGACCATCTCCCCATGCCCGGCCGACGTCGACCTGACCGATCCTGAGCAGCGTCGCCTCGCCGTACGCATCGGCCTCGCGTGGATCGAGTTGCGTCGTGGAGCTGCGATGAGCACCCTTCGCGATCACCTCTTCGGGAGCGGGGAGGACGCTCTCGAACAGGGCCAGATGGACACCCTCGACCTGTTCGCCCAGCAACCGACGTGGCGGATGAGCGAGCTCGCCGAGGCCCTCCGAGTCGATCCCTCCACGGCAACCCGAGCGGTCCAACGCCTGGTCCGGTCGGGCCTCGCGACCCGCGGCGCCAGCGACGACGACGGGCGTGTCGTGATCGTGAGCATCACCGGCGCTGGCGTGGCGCGCCACGCCGAGGTCGCCGAACGCCGAGGACGACTGATGGCGCACCTGATGGGCATGTACACCCGTGACGAGCGTGTGCAGCTGGCCGACCTCTTCGAACGGTTCGTCGGTGCAATCGACGGATTCGTGTCGCGCGACGATCCCTGAGACCAACTGGCGGGGGCCAGGATCGTTCCCGGACCTGTGAGGTAGGGTCGACCACATGGCCGATCGCATCGCGTTCACCGAGGAGGCGATGCAGTACGCCCCCCAGCTGTACAGCGCTGCGCTCCGCATGACCAGGAATCCGGCCGACGCCGAGGATCTGGTGCAGGAGACCTTCCTCAAGGCGTACCGCAGCTTCGGGTCGTTCCAAGAAGGCACCAACCTCCGCGCCTGGTTGTTCCGCATCCTGACGAACACGTTCATCAACATCTATCGGGCCAAGCAGCGGCGGCCGATCGAAGCCGAACTCGACGACGTCGAGGATCTGTACATGTACAAGCGCATCGGCGCGCTCCAGTCGGCCTCGCGAAGCTCCGAGGACCAGATGTTCGATCTGTTCACCGATGATGAGGTGAAGCAGTCGTTGGAAGCGCTCCCGGAATCGTTCCGCCTCCCCGTGTTGCTCGCCGACGTCGAGGGATTCGCCTACAAAGAGATCGCAGAGATGCTCGACATTCCGATCGGCACGGTGATGTCGCGACTTCATCGGGGAAGAAAGGCGATGCAGAAGCGGTTGTTCGACTACGCGCAGGCACGTGGCCTGGTGCCGACAACAGAGATCGCGACCCATGGCTGACTGCAACGAGACACTGCGAGAACTGGACGCCTTCCTCGACAGGGAACTGTCGACCGAGACCCACGTCGCGATCCGTGCCCACCTCGAGGGCTGTCCCGACTGCTTCCAGGCCTTCGACTTCCATGCCGAGCTGAAGCTGGTCGTGTCCCAGAAGTGCAAGAACGATGAAATGCCTGCCGGCTTGCTCGCCCGATTGGAGCAGTGCTTCGGCGAAGCCGACACCGAAGCCGACACCGGGATCGTCGACGATCCATACGCCGCGAGCGACGAGATGAACGCCGGTCCCGACGGCGCGTGAGCGGGCTGGCGGGACCGCCTCCGTCGATTGGCTCGATCTGGTGCGCTGTTGGCTACGCTGACGCCCATGCTTCTGGCCGTCATCTGGCACTGGTGGATCGGTGTACTGCTCACCCTCGCGTCCGTCTTGTTCGTGGTGGCCGTGATCGGTGGATACCTCAAGCAGGTCAGCGCTCAGCGCTACCCCGGCAAGCGCGCCCGTCGCGACGACTGACGGGCTGCGCCCACCCGGTGTGGCCGTTCCTCAGCCAGCCGTTCCTCAGCCGGCCGTGACGGATCACCGGGCCTCACTGGCTTCCGATCTCGAGGGCCGCTTCGAAGCCCTGATCTCGCGGTGCACGTTCCCCGCCGCCGGGAGTGCGGTCACCTGTGCCGTCTCCGGAGGTGCCGACTCGCTGGCACTGCTGGTGCTCGCCATCGCAGCCGGTTGCCATCCCACCGCGGTCCACGTCGACCATGGGCTTCGGCCCGAATCGGCGACCGAGTTCTCGCTCGTCGCACGAGCAGCTGATCGGCTGGGCGCTCCGGCGCGCAGCGTCACCGTGCACGTCGGCGATGGTCCCAACCTCGAAGCACGGGCCCGCAGCGCGCGATACGGCGCGCTGCCGGAGGACGTGCTCACCGGCCACACCTGCGATGACCAGGCCGAGACCGTGGTGATCAACGTGCTCCGGGGCGCGGCGCTCGACGGAATGGCCGGGATGCGACCTGGACCTCGCCACCCGCTCCTGGGCCTGCGCCGGCACGAGACCCTCTCGGTCTGCTCCGCTGTCGGGCTCGACGTCGTGGACGATCCGTCGAACCACGACCGCCGGTTCCTGAGGAACCGGGTGCGCCACGATCTCCTGCCCGTGCTGTCCGAAGCGGCCGGGCGCGACCTGGTCCCCGTGCTCGCCCGTCAGGCCGCCCTGCTCCGTGACGAGGCCGATCTGCTCGACGAACTCGCTCTCGCCATCGATCCCACCGATGCGCGAGAGCTCGCAGCTGCCCCCGTCGCGTTGGCGCGACGGACGGTTCGGCTGTGGTTGGCCGGCGCGGGACATCCGCCTGACGCGGCGACCGTGATGCGGGTGCTCGAGGTCGCCTCCGGTGGCGCGCTCGCCTGCGACGTCGGCTCCGGTCGACGGGTCACCCGTTCGCACCAACGGCTCACGCTCCACCACGCCGAACCGGCCTGAGGTGGCCGAATCCGGTCCCGAGCCGGGCATCCGCCTGAATCGAATCGTTCCGGTGTCGTATAGCCTCGGTCCTCGATGTTCCGCCTACGAGTGAGTTTCTGATGCCGCCCCGTCTGCGCGGGAAGTGGGCGCTCGGGATCACCCCGCGCAACTTCACGTGGATCATGAAGGACAAGCTCGCGATCTGTGAGCGCCCCGGCGGTTACGGCGACAACCATCGCCGCGTCCGCCGCCAGGAAGAGATCATCTGGTTGCGCGAGAACGGATTCGGCTGCCTCGTGAGCATCATCCCGGCGCCGCACAACCTGCACAACTACGACGAGTTGTCGCTGCCATACAGGCATCGTCCGTTCACGGGCGTCGACGACCTGGGTCTGTGGCTCAAGGCCTTCTACACCGAACTGCACGCCCTGCTCGAGAACAACGTCAAGGTGATCGTCCACAACGAGAACGTCGACGATCGCCTCGTCGGCATCATGGGCGGATACATCCGTTGGAGCGGGCTCGTCGAGGATCCCTCGCAGGCGATCACCGTCATCGAACGCATCGGCGGTCGCCAGCTCGATCCATTCGGACGCGAAGTCATCTTGATGGTGCACGAACTCCGCTGAGCACGCGACGATGGTTCGATGAGCTCCACGCCCGCTGCCTGGCACCCTGACCCCACCGGACGCCACGAGTACCGATACTGGGACGGCCAGTCGTGGACCGCTTACGTCAGCGACGGCGGTATCACCGGTTCCGACCCCGTGCAACCAGGGCCAACCCGACTCGATCGCGTCGATTCGGCACTCACGGTCGGCAACGAGGCCAACCCGGCACTCATCCAACGGATGACCTCCGGCGACGGGTCACGGCGCAGCGCCGCGGTCGGGCCATCGGCGTTCACCGGCTCGGGATCGATCTTCGACGAGCCGGTTCTGATCGTGAATCAGAAGGCCAAGATCATCGAGCTGAACAACCAGTACGGGGTGTTCGATCGCGACGGTCGCCAGCTCGCGGCCGTGAACCAGGTGGGCCAGAGCACAGCGAAGAAGGTGCTCCGGCTGGTATCGAGCCTCGATCAGTTCCTCACCCACCACATGGAGATCACCGACGCTCACGGCAACGTCGTGCTGCGGCTCACGCGGCCGGCGAAGGTGTTCAAGAGCACGGTGGTGGTCAGCGATGGTCAAGATCGCGAGATCGGCCGAATCGTGCAGGACAACGTGTTCGGCAAGGTCCACTTCACGCTCTCGGCCGGTGAGCACACCTACGGCTCGATCAAGGCCGAGAACTGGCGGGCGTGGGATTTCTGCATCGAGGACCACACCGGGACCGAGATCGCCCGGGTCACCAAGACCTTCGAAGGCCTCGCCAAGACGCTGTTCACCACCGCCGACAACTACGTCGTGCAGATCCACACCCGCCTGGCACAACCGCTGAACGCGCTCGTCGTCGCCGCGGCGCTGTCGATCGACACGGCCCTCAAGCAGGACTCCCGAGGCCTCGGCTGAACCTCGCGGTGTGTGCCGTCAGCCCGCACCGACCACGTCGATGATCACATCGGCGGGGTTGATGCTCTTCAGACACACCTGGCCACCGACGAGTCGCACCGGCACCACGGCCGTCGCCACCCGGTTCGACACGGCAGCGATCACACTGCCCGAACCTGGACCTTCCGAACACGGGAACGCGAACACGCTGGTGCCGCCACCACCGGTCACCACCGTGAGGGCGAGCACTGCACTGGTCGCTCCGGCAGGAACACCACCGAGCCCGGCAACCTGCACGGCCACGCTGTCCTGGCCGACCGAGCCGGCGCCGCCGGATCGAGAGTCGAAGATCCGGAGCGGATCCACGGTCGAGACCTTCGACGGCCCCGCCCAGACCCCGGTGACGTCGATGATCACATCGGTGGCCACCGTGCTCGTGAGGCACCAACCCGACGGGTTCACCCGCATCGTCATCGCGAACGACGAGACCGGATCGGTGCCCACAGGTGTGTTCCACAGGCCCTGACCGCAGAAGCCCATCGAGAAGGTCCCTGCGGCGGCCGGGTCGACCAAGGTCACCGCAACCGACAGCGCCTGGGCATCGCTGGGCGCTCCGAGCACGGAGTTCGCGATCTGGATCTGGCTGCCAGGGGTGAGGCGCCCGGTGGTGCGAGTGTCGAGCACGCGAGTGGCCGTGATCGGTTGGAGCCCGACACCGGTCGCTGCTTGAGCCGCGAGCACTTCCACCTTCACCTTCGCGGCCACGCTGGAGGTCACACAGATCTGGCCTTTGGTCACCCGCACGATCGAGGTACCCACGGCACCGCCGTTGGGGCGGAAACTCAGCTGAGATGCCACCGGAGCGCCGGTATCGCATGCGTATGCAACGAGGTACCCGCTCGATGCGGCCCCCGAGACGGTGAGCCGCGCCACGACGCCCGTGGTGGCCGATGGGACGCCGCTGATGCCGCTGACCTTCACGATCTGGCGCGCGAAGGCAGCGAGCGAGCCACCGGCCCACGCGGAGTCGTATGCGGTCTTCGGCGAGAAGAACTGCCACGACGAGCCGGGGGCGGGTGCCGTCGGGGCCGTGTTCGTCGGGGCTGGGGTCGGTGCGGGTGTCGGGGCTGGGGTCGGGGCGGGTGTCGGGGCGGGGGTCGGAGGCACCGAGGTGGTGGTGCCGCCCGAACCGGCGGGCGCAACCGTGCTCGGCGTCACCGGCAACACACCGCCTGGCTGAGGCGGTGGCGCGGTGTTGCGACACCCGTCGACCGCGCGAACGATGGGTGTCGGGTTCACCGCAGCGCCGCCCTTGGGGTGCACCTCGAAGTGCAGATGTGCTCCCGACGCGTTTCCGGTGCGGCCGACGTACCCGATGATCTGTCCCGCCACGACCTTCGACCCGACCTTCAGGTCGGCCGCAAAGGCGGACAGGTGGGCGTAGAAGAAGTAGCTGCCCTCGGTACCGGTGAGCCACCAGGCGTTGCCCGACAACGACCCAGGCCGATCGAAGGTCTGCTTCGAGAGGATGCCGTCCTGCACGGCGTAGACGTACTGGCCGGCCTTGGCCATGACGTCGACGCCTTCGTGCAGTCGCCCTCCACCCCGAGGCGCCTGCCACGAGTCGATGAACCAGCACGGACCCTGCGTGGGGAACGCAGCAAGGTTCACCGGCAGCTGACCGGGCGGCGGCGTGGTCACGCCAGTCACCGTGGTGACGGTGGCGCCGGCAGGCAGGCACAGCTGCATGCCGGGAAACAGCGGCGACGACGCGGTGGTGCCGTTGGCCGAGTACAACGCGTTCATCGACACGCCGGTCTTCTTCGAGATCGCGAACCACGAGTCGCCCGACGTCACCGTGTAGATGGTGGTGCAGTTGGTCGGCGCCGCGGCGGCCGCCCCGGCCGACAGCGGCGACGCAGCAGGCATCAGGGCCGGCATCGCGGCCACCGCGATCACCGCTACCACCATCGTGGCTGGCACGGCTCTGCGCACCGGCGCGCCTCGACCTCGCGAGCGCAGCGACCGAACTCGCCATCTGCGGGCCAGGGGTCGCGTGCTCGGTCGGGGGTCGCGACCGAACACGGTGGAACCCGTCCCCGCAGGGGACGGCTCGGCGCCCGTCCGGTCAGTCATGCACCTTGGTATCGGCCGACCGAGGGATGCCCTTGAGGCCGTCATGGCAGACTCGGCTCATGTCATCGGTCATCGTGATGGGAAGCGCTCACCAACTCGTCCAGCCGGATCGCGTGGTCGTGAGCCTGGCGCTGTCGGTCGTGGCTGCCGATGCGGCAACCGCGCTCGACCAGGTCAGCGAGCGGTCGGTCACGCTGGGTGACCGCCTGTCACAGCTCGGATTCGACCGCCGCGACTGGGTGACAGACGGGGTCACGGTTGCCGAGGAGTGGGAGTACCGACGGGATCAGAACACCCTCGTCGGCCATCGAGCGTCCACCGCGATCACGGTCACGATCGACGAACCCGCCCGTCTGCCCACGCTGCTCCGATCGGCCGTCGGCGACGCCGGCGCTCAGGTGCGCAACCTCATCTGGGAGGTCGATGCCGAGCATCCGGTGCGCCACGAGCTGCTCGGACGCGCCGCCCTCGACGCCCGCAGGCGGGCCGAGGCCTACGTCACCGCGCTCGGGATGAGGCTCGGCGCGGTCGAGATCGTGAGCGAGTCACCGATCAGTTCCGGACCCGAACCGATCGCTGCCGCGTCCGGCGATCAGATGTCGCTGATGCGAACCATGAAGGCGTCGGGCGGTGAGATGGCGGTCAGCGCCGGCCAGATCGAGTTGACGGCTCAGGTACATGTGCGGTTCGCAATCCTGCCTTCGGGCGCCTGACCCGGTAGCTTGCATGGCGTGAGCGGTCAACGATTGCTCGTGAGCGGGATGGGAGGAGAGCTCGGCTCCCTGGTCGCATCACTGCTCGAGCAGGAACCCTGGGTGGGTTCTCTCTGTGGCATCGACGTCGACCCGCCACGGCGCAGGCTGCGCAAGACCGAGTTCCATCGGATCGAGCCCTCGCACCGTGAGCGCATCGTCGACGTGGTCACGACCTTCGACCCGCATGTCCTGATCCACCTGGCGGTCTGGGAACCCGACGCACGCGCCGGTACGGCCCATGCCAAGCAGTTCACCAACGACGCGACCACCGCGATCCTCGGTGCGGCGGCGGAGTGCCCATCGCTCGAAGGAATCGTCGTGCGCAGCGGTATCGAGATCTACGGGCGCGGCCGGCATGCGTTGACCCGTCCTGACGAGACCGTCGCCCCGCGACCCACCAGCGAGTTCGGCCGGATGGTCGAGCGGATCGAGACCGTCGCCGAGTCGGTGGCCCAGCGCATCGGCGTCGCCGTGGGAGCGCTCCGCCTGGCGCCGGTGCTCGGCCCGCACGTCCCGAGCCCGCTGGGCCGGCTGCTCCGCCAACCGGTGGTGCCGTTCAGCATCCTCGCCGACCCGCCGTTCGCCGTCGTCGAAGATGCCGACGCGGCGCGCGCCTTCGTGGCGGCCGCGAGGCTGCGGCTCCAGCAACCGATCAACGTCGTGGCGCCGGGTGCCATCACCGGGCTTCAGGCCATCCTCCGCGGCAAACGCATTCCGCTCCCGCTCATCGGGCCCGAGTGGTACCTGGCCCGGCAGATGTCCCACCTCGGTGGTGCTCCGATCCCGGAACACGTGATGGAGGTGTTGCACCGGGGCCGATTGGCCGACGGCGGACGCTCCCTCGACGTGCTCGGTATCGCGCCGACCACCTCCACCCCCGACGTGATCGACCGCTTGTTCCGCTGGGAGAGCGTCGTGCGCATCACCAAACCGCAAGCCGTCGTCGGACTGCACGGGGTGGCCTGACATGGCACAGTTGATCGAACTCCCGAAGCG
>JAYUSX010000179.1:0-4657 GCA_043755475.1 Actinomycetota bacterium | reverse complement strand
ACATGCTGGCTCGCTCGATCACACGACGCGATGAGCAGCATCCTCCAACCACGTCGTGAACTCGGGGCGGGCGACCAGTCGCTCGCAGTTCCCGAGTCGTTCGTCTGCGTACGCGACGAAATCGGTGTCGAGCGTGCTGATCGCCTGCTGAACGACGGCCCACATGCCCTCGCGGAACTCGCTCATCACCTTCATCAACTGCAGTCGCGCCCACCGGGCGGGGGTGACCGAGCCGAAGTACAGACGCAACAGCTCGTGCTCGGCAACGTCGGTCAAGCTCGCGTTCACGCTGAGATTGCCGAGGTCGAAGAACACGTCGTTCATGCCGGCGTATTCGAAGTCGAGCAGCCACACGCGGTCGTCCGCGAAGAGAACGTTGCCCGGCAGGAGATCGTTGTGACAGGGCACCGCCGCCGTCGGTGCGGCCGCAAACGCCTTCTCGATGCGCCGGCTCTGTTGATGGATCCGTTCGTACGACGAGGGCGGCATCACGGCGTAGGTGGCTGCGTCACGGGCGTGCCACTCCACGACTCTGTGGATGGGGAACGATCCCTGCAGCGGGCCGCTTCCGTGAAAGCGCTTCAGGAGCGTCACCAGCTCTGGGAGGCGCTGGGCGAATGCGGGCCCTTCGAGGTGATAGCCGGGGACGAGTTGGGTGATCAGGGTGTTGACGTCGGGCAGCTCACCGAGCACCGGCGGCCCGATGCCCAGATCCGCCGCACGCATCGAAGCCTCTCGTTCGTTCGCTCGATCGATGCCGAGCAACTCGGTTCGCTCACCGGGGACGCGTGCCACCCAGTCGACACCGTCGACGGTGACGACGTAGTTCCGATTCGTGATTCCACCCTGCAGCGGGCGGATGATCGTCGCCTTGTCTGCCCACATGGGCACCCGCGCGACGAGTGACTCCACTCCGTCCGGCATCATGATCATGTAGGTGTAGCACTTCCGGAGGTCGAATTTGGTGACGCACGGCGTGCACAACACCTCTGACTGCGGTGAAGGACACGGAATCAGGCCGTCTTCCCGGCCGCCGCATCCCGGTTGATCGCGCCCCGGTTGATCGCGCCCCGGTAGACCGCTTCGACGGCCGCCGTGAGCCGGTCGGCATCGAAGGTGTGTCGAGCCACGCTCCGACCCGCCGCGCCGATGACGGCACGACGTTCGGCAGAGCCGAGCAGGTCCGACAGCGCCGTTGCAAAGCCGGTCGCGTCTCCGACGGGCACCACCATCGCCGACTCTCCGCTGACGAGGTGCTTCGTCACGGTGCCGACGGCGGTCGTCACCAGCGGCACACCGATCGACAGGCACTCGGCCACCGCGAGCGGGGACCCCTCCCAGGTCGACGACAGCGCCACCACGTCCGCTGCGTTCATCTCGTCGATCGGGTTCGGTCGATGACCGGCCATCACGACGGCATCGTCGAGCCCGAGCCGGTGACGTTCACTCTCGAGTGCGCCTCGCTGGGGCCCATCGCCCACCATCACGACTCGGACGTCGGCACGCTGTTCGCGCACGAGGGCCATGGCCGCGAGGAACGTCATCAAGTCCTTCTGTGGGTGGTGCCGGGCGACGATCACCACCAGCGGGTCGTCGGGGCCGATGCCGTACGAGGCCCGCACGACCTCGCGGCTGAGGGTCAGCACTCTGCGCGGCGACACGGGAAGCACCTCGTGTCGGCGGTCGGCCGGCAACAGGCGGGCGACTCGTTCGCCGATCTCGGGACTGATGATGATCGCATCGTCCACGCGCCGAACGATCGATTGCTCGACCCGACCCAGCAGGCGCTTCGCAAGGCCGCGCTGGGTTCCAGCGACGAGGTTGTGGATCGTGAGCACGACGGGCGGACGATGTCGTCGACCGATGGTCAGCAGGACCAGCGCTGCCTTCAACCCGTGCACGTGCACGACGTCGGGCGCTCGCTCGCCGACCACGAGCGGCCACAGCTCGGTTCTCGCCCGGCGCACCTGGCGAGGATTCCAGGACGTCGGTATCGACACGACGGCGGCCTGGTCGCCCGCGCCATCCATCACGCCGCTCGGGCCGGCGACGTCGACGGTCCATCCGAGCGTGCGAAGTCGACGCGCCAGCTCGCCCACGTGCACCCGGATGCCTCCGGTGGAGGGGCCGAGCAACTGCAGCACTCGCTCACCGGCGGGCGGCAGCGGCGTGTCGGTCGTGGCCATGGGCTGACGGTGTAGCACGGACGGGCCGGGTCCGGCCGACAGGCCCGCCTCGGAGCGCATCGTCGAGCACGATCGGCGACGCGGCCTGGGCCTCGAGATCGACGCTGGCCGGATCGGGCGGTGGTCGTAGTGTGGGCCGATGGGCCTGTTTCCGTACGCCGACCGTTATCCCGTCAACCGGGAGCTGCCCGCGTCGGGTCGGCCGCGAGCCGAGATTCTGGCCCAGATCGAGGAGATGTCGGCGGCCGAGGACGCCGTCGCCCACGAGGGAAAGGTCAGCGGGTCCATCTACTCGGGCGACGAATCGCACTACGCGTTCTTGAACGAGGTGTTCGGTCACTACAGCCATGCCAACGTGATCCAGCGTGACATGTACCCGAGCGCGACGCGTTTCGAGGGCGAGATCATCGCGATGACCGCGGCGCTGATGCACGCACCCGAGGCGTGCGGCGTCCTCACCAGCGGTGGCACAGAGAGCCTCATGAACCCGTTGCTCGTCTACCGCGAATGGGGTCGCGACCGCGGAATCACGCGGCCGAACCTGGTGCTGCCCGCCACCGCGCATCCTGCGCTGCACAAGGGAGCGCACTACTTCGGCATCGAGGTGCGTCCAGCTGCGGTGACCGATCAGTTCGTCGCCGACATGGCCTCGGTGCGCTCGCTGGTCGACGAGAACACGGTCGCGCTCGTGGGTTCGGCGGGCACCTATCCACACGGTCTGATCGACCCGATCGGTGAGCTGAGCGACCTCGCGGTCGAGCGCGGCATCAACCTGCACGTCGACGGCTGCCTCGGCGGCTTCATCCTCTGCTGGGGCGAGGAACTTGGGGCGCGCGTGCCGGTGTTCGACTTCCGCCACCCCGGCGTCACGTCGATCAGCGCCGACACCCACAAGTACGGCTTCGGTCTGAAAGGTTCGAGCGTGCTGCTGTATCGGACGCCCGAACTGCGACGCAAGCAGTACTTCATCATGGCCGACTGGGAAGGTGGCAACTACACCTCGCCCGGCATGAGTGGCTCCCGCTCCGGCGGGATCATCGCCGCCGCATGGGCCGCGATGGTCACGCTCGGCCGCGACGGTTACCTCGCCATCGCCGCCGACATCTTCAGGACTGCAGCCCACCTGCGCGAGATCATCGGCGAGCACCCCGAGCTGCGTGTGCTCGGTGACCCCATGTTCAACGTGGCCTTCGCGGCCACGACCGGCGAGGTGCTGGGGGACGATCCGATCGACATCTTCCACGTCAACGACGCGCTCGCCGCGAAGCAGTGGCGGATGAACGGCCTGCAGCTCCCGCCGGCGGTGCACTTCTGCATCACCCGACCGAACACCTTGCCCGGCGTCATGGACCGCTTCGCCGCCGACCTGCACGAAGCGGTCGGCTACGCCCGCGAGCGCCGCGGCACGCCGCCTCGGTCGGGCGCCACGTACGGCGGGGGTGGTGCGAGCATCCCTCGCGACAAGGTCGCTGCCGGCATCTCCGGCTGGCTCGACGCCACCCAGTCGTTGCCACCCACCTGAGACGGGCCGTCCACGGCGAGTCCGATCGCGACGTCTGCGTCGGCTCGTTCGGGGGCGGGGGCAGTCGGGGGCGGAGTCCCCGACCGTAGGGTTTGTTGGCGGATTCACGCGGCGTAGTAGCGTCGTCGTTGATGTCAGAGTTTCTTCGCGACTACCTCACCGTGGTCTGGTTCGGGGCAATCGCCCTCTTGCTGGCTGGGCTACTGCTGGGGATCTCGGCATTGGTCCGCCCGAACAAGCCCACACCCCAGAAGCTGATCGCCTACGAGAGCGGCGTCGATCCCGTTGGCGACGGTTGGTCGCAGAGCCAGGTTCGGTACTACATCTTCGCCCTGCTGTTCGTGGTGTTCGACGTGGAAGCGGTCTTCATCTTCCCCTGGGCCACTCAGCTCGAACGCTATGGCTCGTTCGGTCTTGTCGAGATGGGTATCTTCGTCTTCGTCCTGCTCCTTGGCCTCGTGTACGCGTGGCGCAAGGGCGTCTTGCGCTGGGTGTGATCACATGGGATTTGTCGACAAGGGCAGGATGCCCAAACCACTGACGTCCCTGTTCAACATGGGTCGTTCCTACAGCCTCTGGGTGTACCAATGGGGCCTTGCATGCTGCGCGATCGAGATGGGTGCAGCCTTCGGGTCTCCCCGGTACGACGTGATGCGGCTCGGCGTCATTCCGTTGCCCGCCAGCCCTCGTCAGGCCGATCTCGTGGTCATCTCGGGCACCGTCACCGACAAGATGGCGCCCGCGATCAAGCGCCTCTACGAGCAGATGCCCGAGCCGAAGTACGTGATCTCGATGGGTTCGTGCGCCAACTGCGGTGGCCCGTACTGGGACAGCTACTCGGTCACGAAGGGTGTCGACCAGATCATCCCGGTCGATGTCTACGTGCCCGGCTGCCCACCCCGACCCGAGGCCCTGCTCGAGGGTGTCGTCCTGCTGCAGCAGCGCATCA
>JAYUSX010000178.1:0-11838 GCA_043755475.1 Actinomycetota bacterium | reverse complement strand
ACTACCGGAACCTCGATTCGAACTACGAGCTGGTCAAGGACCTGGGGCCCGAACGCATCTCGATGCCGTCCTACTTCATCACCGGCGAGCTGGACGGTGTGAACCTGATGGACCCGACCGGCATCGAGCGGATGCAGACGACATTGCCTGACTTCCGCGGTTTCACGATCGTGCCGGGCGCCGGCCACTGGGTACAGCAGGAGGCGCCGCAGGCGTTCAACGACGCCCTGCTCGGCTACCTCGCCACGTTGTGAGTCTCAACGCACACGGGCCGCGGCGCACATGCGCCGCGGCCCGTTGCCGTTTCAGGTGAGTCCGTCGAGACCCACGTTGCTGTTGTGATCAGCGTTGGTTGAGCTTGCTGAGCAGACGCAGCAGTTCGAGGTACAGCCACACGAGGGTGATCAGCAGACCGAATGCCGCATACCACTCCATGCCCTTCGGCAGGGCCTGCTTCGACCCCTTCTCGATGAAGTCGAAGTCGAGCGTGAGGTTCAGCGCGGCGAGCGTGGCGGCGAAGATGCTGAACCCGATTCCCAGCAGGCTGGCCGATTGCAGGAACCGCACGTTGCCGCCGAAGATGTTGATCACGAACGACACCATGTAGAACGCCATCAGCCCGAGCGTCGCCATCGTGATCGTGCGACGGAACTTGTCGGTGACCTTGATGATGCCGGTGCGATACAGCACGAGCATCACGGCGAACACGCCGAGCGTGGCACCCACGGCCTGGACCACGATGCCATCCTGGGACTCGTTGTAGGCCTTGGAGATCGCTCCGAGGAAGAAGCCCTCACCGACGGCGTAGACAGGGGCGAGGAACTTCGACAGCAAGGGTTTGAAGTGCACGATGATGGCGCAGACGAAGCCGACGAGGACGCCGGCGATCGCGAGCATGGGCAGCGATACCTGGCCGTTGCCGAGTTCGTCGGTCGAGGTCCAGCCGAACACGGCCGAGGCGAGCAGGATCACGAGCAGCACACCGGTTGCGGTGATGGTGCCCTGAACGGTCATCACGCCGGGACGCCACGACGAGATGGGCCCGTCGGTGATGGGGGTGCGCGCCGGGCCGAGCACCTGGGTGGACGGCTCGGGCGCGGCCCAGCCTGCCTGCGACGCCGTCGCTATGGCCTTGTCGTTGAGAAAGGGGTTGGACATCGCATGCTCCTGGGGAGGGTCGAAGAGCGGGCGCCGTGAACACGGTTCCCGCTGATCAGGCTAGCGGTGTCCCCGGTTCGCACATGATCGCGAACGATCTCGAAGTTCCCCGATCAGGCGAGATCGTGGGCGCTCGGCCCGTCCCAGAGGTCGATGTCGGGCGGTCCGCTCAGCACCCCGATGCACGAGCGGGCCATCTCCACCATCACCGGGCTGTCGAAGTGGATGCGTTGCGCGTCGGCAGAGTCCCACTTCTGGATGAGCAGATAGCGACCGGGTTGCGTGACCGACGCACACAGATCGACGTTGCGGCACCCGGGCTGCATCCGAGTGAGCACCACGTACTTGGACAAGATGGCGAGCAGTCCGCTCGAGTCGGTTGCGTCGAACCTCATCGTCACGATCGCGAGCTCGATCGTGGGTCGGTCGTCGGTCATCCGCCCACTCGCAGTCTCACTCGTTGATTCCGTCTCGGCATGTCTCGTCGGCCGAGCCGGTCGCAGGATCGGTCGCACACGACGGCCGAGCGTACCGCGATCGCAGTACGGTGCGACCCGATGTCCAGCCTCCCACCGCCGCCGTTCGACGCCACGCCGGCGCCCGGCCCGGGCGTTGTGGCCCCAGGTTCTTCCGGCGGGAACACCCGCGCGCCGGACGACTCCGCCCCCCGTGCGGTGGTACTCGCCTCGCCGAGCGCCACTCGCGCCGGCGCCGCCGCTTCACGCCGCCGCACGATCTGGCTCGCCTCGGTGATCTCGCTCGCGCTCGTCATCGGTGCAGGTGCCTTCGCCGTGTGGGCCACTCGGGCTGACACCCCAGACACGGCAGGAACGACACCGAGTTCGGCCCCGTCGTCAGATGTCGCAGGAACCCAGCAGGCGGCCAGCTCCGACTCATCGGCAGGGACGGCGACCGTGCCACCGTCGGACACCACCACGGGCACCACCTCCGACCCCGCCTCGACCACGACAACGGGCGGCGCCACCGACGCGGGTCTCGTCGACCTCGGCCAGGCTGTCCGCTTCCGCCTGCCGGACCGCTTCACCCAGGCCGCCGTCGGGCCTGGGTTCGAGATCACCGACGGCCGGCTCCGCTTCTACGCACAGGTCGGCAACCGCCCGCTGGGTGAGGATCCGCTGGTCGTGTTGCAGGAGTACGTGAACGGCTTCGACGCGCTCTACGCGTCGGCCTCGTACTCCCAGGCGATTCCCCGAACAGCGGACACCTCCGGCGTGTCCGCAGCGGATGGGTACCTCGTCTACTACCGAGTAATGGCTGCCGACGGCACCGGGTACAAGGGAGTGATCGACGCCACCCGTCGCGCTGACGGGCTGGTGGTGCTCACGGATCTGTACACGCCGCTCGACGACGCCTCCGCGTCGGCGCTGCCGCAAGGTACCGCAGACGAGTTGTACGCCTCCTTCCTGCAGACACCCGTCGTCGGTGGCGACGTTGCGTTGGCGGCCCTTCCCGTGGCACGGCTCGTGTCGGTTCACCCGTCGCCCGTGCTCGACGGAGCAGTGGTCGTCGCCCCACCGGTTGGATGGATCGTCGAGCAGCCCGGCCCGGGTCGCGTCGTTGTCGCACATCCACGCGGCGAACGTTTCGTCGCGGCGCGGCTGGCCGACACCGCTGATCCGCTGGTGGCGCAGGATCTGGCGTTCGGCGATCTCCAGGCGATGTGGCCAGGAGCGATGATCAGCCCGTTCGCACCCTCGCGCGAGGGTGGCGCCGTGCTCTCACAGGACGCCACGTTCATCGCCACCAACGTCGACGGCACCACCACCGAAGGGATCGTTCGAGTGTGGATCGACGTGGCCCGCGGGCAGGTGTTCGAAGCCGTCGCCTCGAACATCACCGGTGTCCCCCTCGAACCAATGCACCGAGAGTTCCTCTTCAGTTCCCTCGACATCGCCCTGACCCAACCGCGCTGACCCAGCGTGTACCGCTGGGGCAACGATTCCAACGATACGCCAGAACCGCGGATCAGGATTCCTGATGCCATCGGGGATTCCACTTGACCGGTGTGGTGGAGTGATGCCCGTCGGTATCGTGCATCTCTCACACGGCCGACCTGACCCGACCGAGCACCGGAGGACATCTGTGGCGAAAGATCGCGTCGAGCGAGATGAAGAAGATCTCGTCAGGTTGTATCTGTCCGATATCGGTCAGTACACCCTCCTCACCAAGGACGACGAGGTTCGCCTCGCCAAGCAGATCGAGGCCGGCAAGCAGGCCGTTGCCGAGCTCGACGGAGCGGGTAAGGAGCTGTCGGCGACGAAGAAGCGCGAGCTCCGACGATTGGCTCGCGAGGGCGAAGACGCCGAGCGGGGCTTCGTGCAGTCCAACCTCCGGCTGGTCGTGTCGATCGCCAAGAAGTACCAGGCCTCTGGACTGCCGCTGCTCGACCTGATCCAAGAAGGCAATCTCGGACTGATGCACGCCGTCGAGAAGTTCGACTGGCGAAAGGGCTTCAAGTTCTCCACCTACGCGACGTGGTGGATCCGTCAAGCGATCACGCGTGGCATCGCCAACACGGGCCGAACGATCCGCCTCCCCGTCCACGCCGGCGACACGCTCGCCCGTCTGCAGAAGGCGCGGAGCCGCCTCGAGCTCAAGTACGGCCGCCCGGCCACGTTGGCCGAGCTGTCCAAGGAAGTCGAGATGCCCGAGGACAAGGTGACCGAGGCGTTGCGCTTCGCCGCCGAGCCGCTGTCGCTCAGCGAGCCCTTGCGCGAGGACGGCGACGCCGAACTCGGTGACGTGGTCGAGGACCGGTCGGCGGAGAGCCCCTTCGAGGTGGCCGCCACCGCGTTGCTTCCCGAGGAGATCGCCCGACTGTTGGCTCCGCTCGACGAACGCGAGCGCGAGATCCTGAAGCTGCGCTTCGGCCTCGACCGCGGTGAACCGCGAACGCTCGAAGAGGTCGGTGAGCACTTCAACCTCACGCGTGAACGCATTCGTCAGATCGAGGCACGCGCCATGAGCAAGCTGCGCCACCCGAGCTCCGATACCGGCGCTCGTGACCTCCTGGCCGTCTGACCGAAGCGTCGCCCTCACGTGGGCGTCAGAGGAGGGGCGAAACCGTCGCCCAGCACTCAAGAACGCCGGCTCACCGGCCGATGATCTGTCGTGTCGATCGTCGTATGCATGTCTGATCTCGGGATCCGGTGATGGAGCTTCTGCCGAACTCGATGTCGTTCCGTGTGATCGCCACGCTCGATGTCGACGACGATGAGCAGATCCCGGCCGACTTCACCGGTCGCGTCCGGCGCACGTTCCCCAGCGAACAGCGGTATGTCGCGTGGTACACGGCCGGCCACTTGGACGATCCGAACAAGGGCTATCCCGCATACCGAGTGCATCGGGCCGACGGCAAGGTGAAGTACGAGATGCACTACACTGCCGGAGTGCTGCAGGATCCTGATCCGCGCACCCCTGCTGTTCGCGGCTACTACGCAGGCGGCGGCATCCACTACGAAGAGCGCTATCGCGGCGGTCGACGGCATGATGGCCCGCGCGGTGAGGCGGCTGTTCGCAAGTGGCGCGCCGACGGCACGCTGCGCCACGAGTTGCGCTACGGCGACGGGGTCCGCCTTCCGTGACACGGCAACGGTGGCGGCGCGTCTGCAGACTCGCTGCCACGACCATCGTCGCCATTGCGTTCGCTGCACCTGTGACGCCAGCGGGAGCGGGGCACGCACCGTCCGCGCCCACATCGCCGTCGGCGTTTCAGCCGCTCGCGCCGTGTCGCTTGATCGACACCCGGACCGAGGGGGTGCGCCTCGGCGACCACGCGACCGTCGCCATCGTCGCCACCGGTCGGTGCGGCATCCCCCAGAACGCCACCGCCCTCGCTCTGTCGGTGACCGTCACCCAGACTCGAGCGGCCGGCTTCGTCGTCGTGTGGCCGGGTCGTTCAAACCGGCCAGCGACCTCGACGGTGAACTACTCCGCCGGCGACACCCGAGCAAACGGGGCGATCATCGCGATCGGGGAGGATGGCACGCTGGCGCTCAGCTCCAGCGCTCAGGCCGATGTGGTGGTGGATGTGCACGGTGCGTTCGTTGCCGCCGATGGCGGCGCGACGGCTGGGCGCTTGATCGCCACCTCTCCGACGCGTCTCATCGACACGCGCGAGACGACGGGACGCCTGACCGCGGGCGGGTCCGTCACCATTCCGCTCCCTGCGGGCGTGCCGCCCGACGCGACAGCCGTCGCCGTCACCATCGCCACGAGCGACTCCACGACTGCCGGCTACTTCACCGCGTACCCCGCAGGCGCCGAACTACCGACATCGAGTTCGCTGAACACCGATGGCCGCGGCCAGGTGCGCGCTACCGGTCAACTCGTGCCGGTGAGCGCCGGCGGCTTCACCGTCTTCAGCCAGTCCGGCGAACACCTCATCGTCGACATGACCGGTTGGTTCACCGGACCATCCGCAGCGTGGTCGAACGATGGTCTGTTCGTCCCGGCGGCACCCACCCGCCTCATCGACACCCGAACCGCGACCACCTTGTTCCCCGGCGGCACTCTGCAGTTCGACCCCGGCGCGATCACGGGCGGTCCGGTCGCCGCGATCGCTGCCAACTGGACGCTCACCCGTACCTGGCGGGGAGGGTTCCTCACGGTGCACCCGGCGAGCACCGCTCGTCCGCTCGCAGCGACGGCCAACGCCGACCGACGAAACCAGAGCGTCGCCCAGTTCGGTGTCACGCCAACCTCCGCCGCCGGATTGGCGGCGTACTCCAGCAATGGCACCCAACTCGTGGTCGACGTCACCGGATGGTTCACCGGCGACCCGCTGCCGACCACGATGGCGGCCCCGGTGTCCAACACACCCGTCGCCGACACGGCCAAACGGGTCGTGTTGATGGGCGACTCGACGCTTGCCGGCGTGCGCTGGTACACGAACTCGCAACAGGCGCTGCGCGGCTCGAACTTCGTGCTCGACGCGGAGTCGTGCCGGAGGCTGGTCGGTTCTTCGTGCCGTGGCCGCGAAGGCCGTCGGCCACCGAACGCCGTCAACGCACTCCGTGACCATGATCCCTTCGACGTGGCCGTCGTGATGACGGGCTACAACGACTGGCACGCCACCTTCGCCGACGCGTTCGACCAGACGGTTGCAGCCGCGCGGAGCAAGGGCGCCCATCAGATCCTGTGGCTCACGTACCGAGAACGTTCCACTTACTCGAACCCCACCGGTGGTACGTCGCAAGCCGAAGGGTTCGCGATCCAGAATCAGATCATTCGCGACAAGATCGCATCCGGTGCCTTCCCCGACGTGGTGCTGCTCGATTGGAACACGTACTCCGCCGATCGAACCGACTGGTTCACGGGCGACGGCGTCCACTTCACGATCAAGGGCGCCTACGGAGCAGCCGATTACATCGCCCGAGCCGTCGCGTCGCTGCACGGCGAGCCGTGCCCCGCGCCGTGGACTCCTGGGGCCGCGATCGAGGTGCCCTGCTCCTTCCCGGATGCGCACGCAGGCGAGGTCGATCCGCTGGCGGTGTACGCCGGGGACCCGACCGACGTGCACTGCTACGAGGTGGGCGACGATCGCCACGTCGAGTGCAGACCCGACCCGAAGCTGGCGCACTGAGCACTTCGCGTGCGGCGGCGCATGCGGCCGATCGACCACGACCTGTCGGCACCACACCGCCTAGCGTGGCCCGATGGTCGGAGTGTTCGTGTCGGATGTGGTGTGGGACGCGGTCGGTGACCGCCTGACCGAGGCGTCGCCCGATCTCGAGCGAATCCCGTTCACGCCGGGTGATGTGGTGAGCGACGACGACATGGCCCGCATCGAGGTCGCTTTCCTGTCGATGGACATGTGGCCACACGCGACCCCGGCGTACATGTCGGTGTGCTTGCAGGCGCCCAACCTCAAGTGGCTCCATTCGGGGAGCGCCGGGGTGGACCATCCCGTGTTCCGGATGATCATCGCCAAGGGTGCTCGGCTCACGAACTCCTCCGGGTCGTCGGCGACGTCGATCGCCCACCACGTGATGATGAGCCTCCTGGCCTTGCGCCGCGATCTCCCGAGTTTCCTGCGCGATCAGGCGACACGCGAGTGGCACACCCGAGACGTGGGCGACCTGGAGGGGGCAACGGTCGGAGTGCTCGGCATGGGCCCGATCGGTCTCGAGAGTGCCCGGCTCGCCCAGGCGTTCGGTATGCGCGTGATCGGGATGCGCCGCACGGTCACCGGTGACGAGCCATGCGAGACGTGGACGCTCGAGCGACTGCAAGAGCTGCTGCCGCGTGTCGATGCACTCGTGCTCGCCCTCCCGCTCTCTCCGGAGACCAGACACCTGATCGCTGCAGCGGAGCTTGCGTTGTTGCCGGTCGGTGCTCACGTGGTGAACGTGGGCCGCGGTGAGTTGATCGACGAAGCGGCGCTGATCGAAGCGCTCACCAGCGGACACGTCGGCGGTGCCTCGCTCGACGTCACCGAGGTCGAGCCGTTGCCGACGGACAGCCCGCTGTGGTCGATGCACAACGTGATCATCACGCCGCACTCATCGGGGAGCACTCAGTCGACGCGCACGCGGGCCCGCGAGATGTTCGTCTCGGAGTTCACCCGCTTCGTCCGAGGCAACCCCTTCGAGCGCGAGATCCTGTGACCCGAGTGGACCGTGTCGCAGAGTCGCTGGCGGGTGAGCGGGCCCTCCTCGATGCTGCCGTCCGGCTGACTCCTCGACGGACGGGTCCGTCGAAGTAGCGTCCTTGAGCATGAGAGCCGTGGTATGTCATGAATTCGGACCACCGGAACGGCTCGTCGTCGAAGACGTCGACGACCCACAACCGGCGGCCGGGGAGTTGCTCGTCCGTGTCGAAGCGTCGGCCGTGACGTTCCCCGACACGTTGATGCTGGAGGACAAGTACCAGTTCAAAGCGACCCCGCCGTACATCCCCGGTGGCGAGGTCGCCGGTATCGTCGTTGCGCTCGGCACGGGTGTCGAGGGATGGGCCGTCGGCGATCGCGTGGTTGGCGGCCTGGGGACGGTCGGCGGCTACGCGGAGTTGGCCGCAGTGCCCGCGGCGACGGCGCGCCGGGTGCCCGATTCGGTCGACCTCGCCCTCGTCGCCGGCCTGAACTACGCCTACGGCACCGGCCTGTACGGCCTCAAGCATCGCGGGTCTTTGCAGGTCGGCGAGACGCTCCTGGTGCTGGGCGCCGGTGGCGCGGTCGGGTTGGCAGCGGTCGAGCTCGGCCGGCTACTCGGGGCCAGGGTGATCGCTGCCGCGTCGAGCGCCGAAAAGCTGAGCTTGTGCCGTGAGCACGGCGCCGACGATGTGATCGACTACTCGACCGAAGATCTGAAGACCCGGGCGAAGGAGCTCACCGGAGGACGAGGCGTCGACGTGGTGTACGACTGCGTCGGTGGTGAACGGGCCGAGCAAGCGCTGCGGGCGATTGCCTGGGAGGGTCGGTTCCTCG
The DNA here is from genome assembly GCA_043755475.1 of Actinomycetota bacterium. Classification (GTDB taxonomy): domain Bacteria; phylum Actinomycetota; class Acidimicrobiia; order Acidimicrobiales; family Ilumatobacteraceae; genus VFMC01. Next base: position 3,233 of record JAYUSX010000178.1, on the reverse strand, counting down.
TGATCGGGTTCGCCGCCGGGATCCCCTCGGTCCCGCTCAACCTGGCGCTGCTCAAGAGCTGCCAGATCGTCGGAGTGTTCTACGGAGCGATGACGGCGCGCGACCCGGCGCTCGGCGCGTCGATCAGTGAGGAGCTGCTCGGACTCGTGGCGACCGGCGACCTCCGTCCGCACGTGTCGGGCCGCTACCCCTTGGAGCGGGCGAGCGAAGCCATGCGCCTCCTCATCGATCGCAAGGCGGTCGGCAAGGTCGTCGTCACTCCCTGACCCCAGGCCGGCGACGAGCACGTCACCGTTCAGGTGTAGAACGCGCGACACAGACCGACAGCGACCTATCGATGAACGCACTCAGAACGGCGCCTCGGTAGAGCCAACTATCCGACGTCGCGACGTGTCGTCCGGACGACGCCGGCGGCGAGCGGGACCGCCACCCAGAACAGGACCGAGACCGAGATCTGCGGCAGGTGACCTCCCCAGTCGTTCTCCAGGACCCAGTTCCAGGGTGTGGACATGTCGATCCACTCCGACACCAGCGTCGATGCGGTACCGAGCAGCGCAAAGGCGGCGGGGAGCGCGAAGGAGGCGGCGATGGCCGCGGCGGAGTTCTGCAGCAGCGCCCCGAGCGCGACGGCGGCGAGGACATTGAGGAGCACGTAGAGCAGATAAGAGGTGATGGCGCCGACGCTCAGGTGTGCCTCCAGGGCGCGGCCCGAGGCCGCCGCCAGCCCGAGGCCGGCGGCGGTGACCACTCCGCCGAAGACCGCACCGCCAGCACCCAGCACGATCGACACCGCCAGCTTGGCGTTCAGGACTCGGATGCGTCGCGGTTCCTGGGTGAACGTGGTCATGACGCTGCGCTGGCTCCATTCGCCGGTGAACATCAGGATCGCCACCACAGGCAGGAGGATCGACAGCCCGAGGGCGGCAACGCGGAGGTAGCTCGCGTCGGTTTGATCGAAGCTCGTCGGGACGAGGGCCGGCACCAGCATGATCCCACCGGTCGAGAGGGCGACGAGAGCGAGGAGCCAGCGGGCAGCGCGGGTATCGGTGGCCTTGGTCCACTCGACCCGGACAAGCCGTGAGAACGGGATCGGACCTGGGGCCGACGGTTCCGCGTCGATGCCGAGGGTTCCGGGGGAGAGTGACGTGGTCATGCTGCAACCTCCTGGGCCAAAGCCGCTTTGGCGGCGGTGAGCGAGAAGAACAGCTGTTCCAGCCCGTTCGTCTCGGACAGACGCAACTCGCTGAGCAGCACGTGGTGGTCGCGGGCGACGCCCGCCAGCACCTCGGTCGTGACCCGACCTCCCGCGACGTCGACGGTGAGCGCATCCCCCGGCCCGGCGACGTAGTCGATCCGCGCAGCTTGGAGCGCCGCGGCAAGCGAACCGGGGTCGGGGCTGCGAACGAGGATCGTGGAGCTGGCGAGCAGATCATCCAGCCGACCGGCGGCGACCACGGCACCGCTTGAGATGACGACGAGATGATCGGCGGTGGCCTGCACCTCGTGGAGCAGGTGACTCGACAACAGCACCGTGCCGCCATGGTCGGCGAAGTCGCGGAGGAGCCTTCGCATCCAGGCGATGCCCTCGGGATCGAGCCCGTTGGCCGGCTCATCGAGGATCAGCGCCTGCGGTTCACCGACGAGGGCCTGGGCGATGCCGAGGCGTTGGCGCATGCCGAGGGAGTAGGCCCCGACCCGCTTCTCCGCCGCGTCGGTCAGCCCGACGAGATCCAACAGGTGCTCGACCCGCCTTGGGTGAACGCCTGCCATCCGCGCCGCGATCATGAGCGTCGATCGGCCACTCCGCCCGGGATGCATCGCCGACGCATCGAGCAGCATGCCGACCACGCGCGTCGGGTTGGGCAGCTCGACGAACGGTCGGCCGTCGATGGTCGCCGTACCGCGATCGGGTCGCACCAGCCCGACGATCATCTTCAGCGTGGTGGATTTGCCGGCGCCGTTGGCCCCGAGGAAACCGGTGATGGTCCCGGGTTCGCAGCGCAACGAGACGTCGCGGACGACCGGAACCTCCTTGTAGCTCTTGGTCAGAGCGGTTGTCGTGATCATGCGTCCAGCCTGAACCGGCCGGTGCGCCACCGCATCGGGCTGACGGCCACGATCCGATGTCCGAAGGGAGACTGGCCGCTTCCGACGTCTGTTCTTTCGTTGGTTGCGGTGTCGACTTTCGTCGATGTTGCACAGAGGCCCCGAGCCGTATGCTCCGACCATGTCCTGGCTCCGCAGATGGTGGGCTCAGACCGCTCCAACGGCGATGCTGGCACCGAGCGACTCGGCTCATCCCGACAAGGTGGCACCCAGGACGGCAGGTGACTGGTCCTTCGACGCCGGTGCGTTCGTCATCGCCGCCGCTCTCGGCGCCGTCATCCTGAGCGTCACCGGGGACTTCACCACCAATCGGATGACCTCGGGGCAGGTGGCCACCGATGCCGCGTTCGGAGCTCTCTGCTGTCTCTCACTGTGGTGGCGGCGGCGCTGGCCGTTCGGGGTGGCGCTGGTCTGCGTCCTGCTGGGCGCATTCTCGACGTTTGGCACAGTGGCCGGGTTGTTCGCACTGTCCTCGCTGGCTGTCCACCGCCATGTCCGGCCCGCCCTGCTCGTCGCCGCGCTGTCCGTTCCGTCCGCAGTGGTGTGCTCGATCTGGCTCGGGCGTACCAATACCTGGTCGGTGATGTTGCCGACGCTGGCGCTTGCGGCCGCCGCAACCGCATGGGGCCTGTTCGTCCGCGCTCGGCGTCAGCTTCTCTCCACCCTGCGCGACCGTGCCCAACGGGCCGAGGCCGAACAGCTCGTCCGCGCCGAACGTGCGCGCCTGGCCGAGCGGACCCGCATCGCCCGGGAGATGCACGACGTGCTCGCCCACCGCATCTCCCTGGTGGCGCTGCACGCCGGGGCGCTCGAGGTCGCACTCGACCTGCCTCCCGCCCAGGTGCGCGAGAGCGCGGCGCTGTTGCGGTTGACGGCTCACCAAGCGCTGGAGGAGCTGCGGGACGTGATCGGCGTGCTGCGGGAAGGGCCCGGGCAGGAGCGGCCGTCGACGGAGCCACAACCGACGTTGGCTGACATTCCACGCTTGGTGGAGGACACTCGCCGCTCCGGCGCAAGGATCGACTTCGAGATGCAGGTGGACGGTGCAGCTGCCGCACCTGGCCCCTTGGGCCGCGACGCATACCGCATCGTGCAGGAAGCGCTGACCAACATCAACAAGCACGCTC
>JAYUSX010000177.1:0-4660 GCA_043755475.1 Actinomycetota bacterium | reverse complement strand
GTGGCGAGGCGCCACGCAAGATCGTTCGCCTCCGAACCCGAGTTCACGAAGAACACCGTGTCGAGCGATGCCGGACACGTGGCGGTGAGTCGCTCGGCCAGCTCGACGGCGGATGCGTGGAGGTAGCGAAGGTTGGTGTTCAACACACGCGACTGGCGAGCGATCGCCTCGGTCACGCGGGGATGGGCGTGGCCGACCGCCGGCACGTTGTTGTACATGTCGAGGTACGCGTGGCCATCGGTGTCGAACATCCATGCGCCCTCGGCGCGGGTCATGTGCACAGGTGTTGCGTAGCTCAGCGACTCGACAGCTGGTCCGAAGACGCGTGAGCGACGGCCGGCGAGGTCGTGGTCACCGTGCGTGCTGGCCAGCCGGCTGCTGACCTCCTGCCACCCGAGGTCGAGCATGGCATCGACCATCGCGAGCGCCGTGTCGTTGTACCTGGTGGCGAACGCTGGGTCCTCGAGCCCCTGCTGGGATCGCCAGCTCGAGATCGCGATGCCAACGGCCGATCGGGCGGCCCACAGCTCGCCGATGATCTCGCGTTCGAGGGGCTCGAGCGGCGTGATCCGCTCGTAGCCGTCGAGCAGCAGACGAGCCGTTCGGAACAGCTCCTCGCCCCCTCGTCCGGTGCAGATCGAGTCGAGCATCGAGGCCACGTCGGCCATCAGCGCGCTGTGGCTCATGTCGCCGAAGTCGACGATGCCGGTGATGACGCCGTCATCGTCGACAAGTGCGTTGTCGCAGGTGAGATCGCTGTGCACGACCTGGGCGCGCAACGCCGGCCAACGGGGCACGACGAACTCGTCGAAACGGTCGATCACCGCCCTGACCGAGCCGCGCGCAGAGTCATCGACGATCGCGCCGAGCATCGAGCCGGCGCTGGCCGCGTGCTGCACGTCCCACGGCATCACCCGAATGGCTCTCGGATGCACGAACCCGCGCATGGCCAGACCCAACCGTGCCGTGGTGCGGCCCCACGCGATGAGCGCACGATCGTCGAGGTCGCGAGGGTCGTGACGGCCATGGCCGGGCACGAGGTCGTACAACCGCACCCAATGGGTGCCGAGATCGGAGGTCCACGGGAGCCGACGTGGGCCGCTCGGATCACCGGGAACGGCGCGAGGGCGCGCGACGGGCAGGTCGGGATCGACGTGATGGATGTGTGCCACCACGTCGGCCTCCATGTCGAGGGTGTCCGCGGATTCGGCAGCGTTCGACACCTTCATCACCGCGAGGCGCTCCCCGGCCGGGCCGAGGATCATGAAGGTTCGGTCGCGCTCGCTCCCGAGGTCGATCGCAGATGTCGCGCCCTGGTCGAAACCCGCTGCCATTCGGACTGCATCGTGGGGCGTGCAGGGCGGTGCCGGTGACAGCAGCACCGGGTCGACGGGCAACGACATGAGTCGTGACGGTAGTTCGATCGATCAGCCCTCGCGGATTCCGCTCGGACGACGGTCGGCAGGTCTCGACGCTTCTTCATGGCTGCGCGGTGCGATGTCGTGCGCGGGGAGTGCCGAACGGCACCCGTCGTCGGGGAGGGTTCTAGAGTCCTGCCATGTCTGACGATCCGATCGATCACGTGGTGGTGGTGGGTGCCTCGTTGGCGGGCCTGCGGGCCTGCGAGACCTTGCGCACCGACGGCTTCACCGGTCGGGTGACGCTGGTGGGCGCCGAGGACGAAGTGCCGTACGACCGTCCCCCGCTGTCGAAGAAGCTGCTCGCCGGCGAGTGGGACGGCGACCGCATCCGTCTCCGCAAGCCCGAGGCGTTCGACGAACTCCACCTCGATCTCCGGCTCGGCGTGCGGGCCACTGCGCTCGACACCGAACGCCGGGTCCTCGGACTCGCCGACGGCACAGAGGTCGCCTACCACGGTCTCGTCATCGCCACGGGAGCGGCGCCTCGACGCCTGCCCGGCCAACCCGTGCTCGACGGCATCTGCGAGTTGCGCACCCTGGCGGACGCCCTCGACCTGCGCTCGCGCTTGGTCGAGCCGTCCACTCGGGTCACGGTCATCGGCGCTGGGTTCATCGGTCTCGAGGTGGCAGCGACGGCGCGTCAGTCAGGGTGTGTCGTCACCGTGCTCGAGGGCGCACCGTCTCCGCTCATCCGCGGCCTCGGTGTCGAACTGGGTGCTGCGGTCGCGAGCGTGCACGCCCGCCACGACGTCGATCTGCGTTGCGGCGTGCAGGTGTCGGCGATCGAGGGCGCCGACGGCAGGGTGTCCGGCGTGCGATTGAGCGATGGCACCCTCATCGGGAGCGACGTGGTGGTGGTGGGCGTCGGCGTCTCGGCGGCCACGGAGTGGCTCGTCGGGAGCGGGCTTGAACTGGGCGACGGAGTGGTGTGCGACGACGCGTTGTGGACCGGGGCGCCCGGTGTGTACGCCGCGGGTGACTGCGCTCGGTGGCACAACCACGTGTTCGACCCGCACGACGATGCCGTGATGCGTGTGGAGCACTGGACCAACGCTGCCGAGCAGGGCGCCGCGGCAGCGCGCAACCTGCTGGCCGTGGCCGCAGGTGGCACACCCACCCCGTACGAGTCGGTTCCGTTCTTCTGGAGCGATCAGTTCGAGAGCCGGATCCAGTTCGTCGGCCGCGCCCACGGCGGTGACGAGGTGCATGTGTTCGCCGGTTCGATCGATGGACCGTTCGCCGCGTTGTACGGGTGGGAGGGCAGGTTGCGAGGCGTGCTCGGCGTGAGCATGCCGAAGATGGTGATGCCGTTCCGGACCTTGATCGCGTCGAAGGCGTCGTGGAGCGAGGCGCTCGAGAAAGCGACTGCACTCACCAGTTGACGTTCGATTCGACTCCATAAAGTTGAGTGGGTTGCGATCAAGTTGCATGACGATACCCTCGTCGCCATGACCGACTCGGAGAACCTCCCCACCACCCGCTCGATGCTCGTCTCGTCCTCGCTCCCCGTCCTCGCGCTCCCCACGGTGGTGCTTCCGGGCACCCTGGTCACCTTGGCTCTCGACAGCGACGCCGTTCGGCTCGCGGTCGAGGCTGCCTCCTCGGGTGACGGGCGGGTCCTCCTGGTGGCGCCGACCGACGCCACCGGACGCGACGACATCGGGGTGGTCGCGCGAGTGCCCAGTCGCGGCTCGCTGCCCTCCGGCCAGCCGGCTGCGATCGTCCAGGCCGAGGGCCGGGCTCGCATCCTCTCCCGCCACGCCAGCGAGCGCGGCGCCGACCACGCCGCCGTCGAGCTGCTCCACGAACCTCGCCCCACACCTCGCATCGAGGCGGCCGCTCGCGAGCTGCGCGTGGTGCTCGAAGAGATCGCCAAGCTGCGCCAGAGTCGCCGGCTTCCCGAGATCCTGCGAACGATCGGCGAACCCGGCCCGCTGGCCGACGCCGTCGTCGCCTGGAGCGAAGCCGACCTCGAATTCCGTTCGAACGTGCTGTACGCCGTCGACGTCGACGAGCGGCTCCAGATCGTCAACGAATGGGCTCGAGGTCACCTTGCCGAGTTGCAGGTGACGGCACAGATCCGGGCCGACGTCACCGAAGGCGTCGACAAGCAGCAGCGCGACTACCTGCTCCGTCAGCAGTTGGCAGCGATCCGCAAAGAGCTGGGCGAGGGCGACGACGACGTGACGGGTGAGTACCGCTCGAAGCTCGACGCGATCCGACCCCACCTGGCCGAGAAGGTCGCCTCGTTCATCGACAAGGAGATCGACCGGCTCGAACGGATGAGTCAGCAGAGCCCGGAGCACTCGTGGGTGCGCACATGGCTCGACCGCATCCTCGAGCTGCCCTGGGCCACGCGCACGCCCGACCAACTCGATCTCACGGCGGCGCGCGACGTGCTCGATGCCGATCACTACGGCCTCGACGACGTGAAGGATCGCATCGTGGAGTTCCTCGCGGTGCGCAAGCTGCGCAACGACCGCGAGGTCGCCGGGCACACGAGGTCGGCCGGCGCAGTCGTCACGCTGGTCGGTCCCCCCGGCGTCGGCAAGACCAGTCTCGGCGAGTCGATCGCCCGCGCGATGGGCCGCAACTTCGTGAGGGTCGCGCTCGGTGGTGTGCGCGACGAGGCCGAGATCCGCGGCCACCGGCGCACCTACGTCGGCAGCCAACCCGGCCGCATCGCCCGGGCGATCATCGAAGCCGGCAGCATGAACCCGGTGGTGCTGCTCGACGAGGTCGACAAGCTCAGCGCAGGCGGCTGGAGTGGCGATCCGACGGCCGCGCTGCTCGAAGTGCTCGATCCCGCGCAGAACCACACCTTCCGCGATCACTACCTCGAAGTCGAGCTCGATCTCAGCCAGGTGGTGTTCATCGCCACGGCCAACGTGGCCGACACGATCCCGGCACCGCTGCTCGACCGCATGGAGCTCGTCCGACTCGACGGGTACACCGAGGACGAGAAGGTCTACATCGCCCAGCGCTACCTGCTCCCGCGCCAGCTCGAGCGCTCGGGGCTGAACGCCGACGAGGTCGTGATCACCGAGGCTGCGATGCGGGCGGCCATCACGGGCTACACCCGCGAGGCGGGCGTGCGCTCACTCGAACGCAAGCTCGGCAAGCTGTCGCGCAAGGTGGCGGCGGCCATCGCGACATCGAAGCGCACGGCTCCGATCGGCGTCGACTCCGCCGACGTGCGCGACTGGCTGGGCCGTCCGAAGGTCGACGACGAGGTGCCC
>JAYUSX010000176.1:0-4666 GCA_043755475.1 Actinomycetota bacterium | reverse complement strand
TTGACGGCGCCATGACTCACGGCACCACGATTTTGACGGTGGCGCCTTGGACATCGGGCACGACGAAGGTGTATGACTCGGACGAACCGGCGCTCGACTTCGGGAACGTGAGCGTCATGAACTGACGGCCATCAGGCTCGACCAGCGTGGTGCACGTGACGGGCTTCTCGGTGACGTCCGTGCCGTTCACGTTCGAGGTGAACGCGCCGAGCGTCGCCGTGAGGCGCACGGTCCGATCGCTCAGGTTGCGGAACATGATGTTCGACGGGTTGCTGCGCTGGAGCGTGACGGTGCGGCTGTACTCACCGGCACCCACCTGCTGGCCATAGAGCTGGCTCTCGTCGTTGAAGATGATCGTGGCCGCAACGTTGCTCTTGGCCGCAACCGTCTGTGAGCCGTTCTCGTCGGCCTCGGTCTCTTCGTTGGTGGCACACACGGACGGCTCGGTGGTCACCGTCGGGTGTTCGTGCAGCGACCGCTCGCCGTCGATCGCCATGACCGCGCCCGTGCTGACCAGTCCGAGCGCCGCGATCGTGCAGACGCCGCCGATGACGCTGGTCTTCAACGACGCCTTGCTGGCGAACAGGAAACCGCCCAGCGTGATCAGCGCGGCAACGACGCCGAACACGGCCGGGCCGGCCTCTTTCGACAGGAACAGCATGATCCGGGAGAAGGAGTAGATGACCACCGTGAGGCCCACGGCGCCGAGCACGGGGAACTCCATCGGGTGCATGATCCGACTCCGGACGGAGGCGTTGAACTGCTTGTCGGCCGAGGCCCCGTCGGCCCAGGCACCGACCAACCACTCGAACCAGGCGATCAGCAGCACGACGATGCCGGCCTTGAACACCACCGGCGTCGCGACCAGACCGATGGCGACGAGCGCTCCACCGAAGGCGCCGATCGCGGGCCACATGCTGTTGCCGGGCCGAGGCTGCGCTGCGGCCGAGGTGGTGGTGACACCGCTCTGCATCCCGCCGACGTTGGAATCGCGGACCCAGAAGTTGATCACCATCACGAACGACAGTGCGATCGCAACGGAGATGAGGCCGATCGTCGCCGTCCAGGCGGCGGGGCCGTCGTAGCTGACGCCGAAGACGATGGCCGCGACCACAGCGATGACGGTGCCGCCGATGAAGAGTTTGGAACCCGTGGTGAACATGCGTGCCCTACCCGATCACTTCGTGATGTAGACGACGAACCACAGTGCGACATACATCGCGCCGAGGAAGTACCAGTACATGGCGTGCGCCGAGATGATCTCGCGCTCGCTCGTGCGCCCGCCGAGATAGCGCAGTGCGGCGACGGCGGTGAACACCAGGCCCACGATCATCAACGCCACGAACGTGCCGGTGAGTGCGTAGAACATCGTCTGATACGTGCCATCGCGCAGTGCCACGCCCATCTGGCGGTACACGAACGCTTGCGAGTTGATGACAGCAAGGCCGAGCAGCGCGACCAGCCCGAGGGCGAGCGAGGTGTTGGTGCGCTGCTCCCGCCGAGCGGAGTACACCGCCCACTGGGCGAAGATCCCGATGAACAAGAACGCGAGGAGCATCACGTTGGTCGGCACGTCGGGCACCTTGATCCCGGCCGGCTTCCACTCGGCGCCGGCCACCGACAGAGCGTCTTGGCGGAAGCGAAGGTACAAGGCGATGAGGCCGCCGAACAAGGTGGTGCCGACCGCGCATGCCAGGGCCGTGCCGACGAACAACTGACGGCGCGGGGCCGGCGGCGGTGCAGCAGGGAGTGCGTACATCAGGCGGCTCCTTCCGATCGATCGGGTTTCAGGTCGAGCAAGGGCTCGGCAGACGAGATGATGTGGATGTCGGCGAAGTTGTCACCTGGCGCAGGCGACGACGTCGCCCACTCGAGGGTCTGTGCATCCCACGGGTCGTCGCCCGCGAGCGCGCCCTTGGTGAAGGACTGGATGGCCAGGCCGACGAAGGCCAACACGGTGAGGGCCATCAGACCGTGCCCGATCGCCACCAAGGTGTTCCACAGTTCGGACGGACCGCTGTAGTCGAACAACGTGCCCGCCGCGGGCTGGTCGGCGAAACCGGCGATGTAGTACGGCAACGAGGCAAGGATCGTGGCGAGCACTCCGAGCAACGCCAGCGGAAGCGCCTTCTTGTCGTCGATGCTGCGGCCCCAGATCTTGGGACCCCAGTACACGATCCCGCCCATCATCGCGAGCACCGTGCCGTAGCAGACGTAGATCCAGGCACCCTCTTCGAACACGGTGCCGGTCAGCTGGGCGTCGCCGATGTGAGCCACCGCGTTGCCGGCCGCGCCGACCAGCACCATGCCCGCACCGAAGAAACCGAACAACATCGGCGACTGGATGCGCGGACGACCGGCCGCGGCGAGCAGGAACATCAGCACGACGACCACGCCGCCGAGCAACGGAAGAACGTTCAACAGGGCGAAGGGCACGATCTCGCTCAAGGCATCGCCGAGCTGCATGTCGACGACGTCGCGCGACACCGACGCGTCCACCTGGGCGACGCCGGCAAGCAGTGCGGTGCCCGCCAGACCGATGCCGATGAGACCGACGCCCCGCATCGGGAGCCGCTTGCGTGTCGCGGTCGCGACGGTTTCGAGCGCCAGGCCGAGTGCGGGCACTGCGTAGAGCAGCGTGGCCGGCTGCGATGCCGACACGCGCAGCCATTCGGCGATGCCCACGTTTCCACCGAACGTCGTACGGGCGTACTTGTGGTCGATGAACAACACGACGAGCACCCCGAAGAGCACCGGAAGGGCGAGCAGCAGGCCGAGGGCGTGCACGAGGGCGGACCACGAGTACAGCGGCACCCGTCGCATGTTCATGCCCGGAGCGCGAGTGGTGAGGATCGACACCGCAACCGAGCCGGCCGCCGCGACGAGGCCGATGACGGCCAGTGCCATCGAGACGAGGAACAACTGCACCATCTTCTCGTCGCCGCCACCGGGACCCCCGTTGGCGATGATCGAGCCGATCACCATGCCCGTGCCCAGCAACCACGCCCAGAACCCTGCGGCGGCCAGGCGGGCGAAGGCGAGGGATCGAGCACCGAGCTGGAGCGGAACGACGGCGATGGACAGCCCGATGCCGAACGGCACCACCACACCGAAGGTGAGCACCAGGCGGAAGAGCGAGAACATCTGGGGCAGCGCGCCGGCGTCGAGCAGGTCGTCGGTCCCGTCGATGCGCTCGATCCCCAGCAGCGCGCCGATCGTGGCGACGGCCAGCAGGAGCAGGAGCGAGGCTCCGATGAAGAGGCGGCCGATCTTCTTGTGGTCGGTCGTCGTGATCCAGTCGGCCACCGAAGTCAGGAGGCCATCGGCGCGTTCACCGGAGTGAGCGTCGACGTGGTCGACGCTGGCCCCGGCAACGGTGGGATCGATGGTGGTCATGTGCAACGAGCTCGATTCGTCTCAGGCCGCGCAGGTCGGCCTGGTGTCTGTGCGCTGGTGGACGACCGGATTCGACGTACGCCGGTCGCATTGTGATCGCGTGGTGAGGGATTGCTGGAGCGAGATTACCCACAGGGCGGGTCCGCGACGGAAATCATGTGCGCGCGTCACGCTGGACGGTCCGGAAGGGAGGCCGAAGGTCTCGGCGGGCTCAGACGCCGTGACGCACGAGCACGTCGACGGTGATCGCCGCGAACAGCACGGACACATAGGTGATCGAGTAGGCGAACACTCGCATCGACCGCTGTGGACTGGGTCTGCGACCCAGGTCGACGGTGCTCCACGCGAAGCCGGCTCCGGCGACCACCGCCGTGATGCCGTAGATCCAGCCGAGATCGGCGACGGGGACCAGCGCGATGCTGGTGAGCACCATCAACACGGTGTACACCACCATGTTCTTGATCGCCTGCTCCATCGGCACCACCACGGGCAGCATCGGCACCCCGGCCGCCCGGTACTCGTCGATGTGGCGGATCGCCAACGCCCAGAAATGAGGGGGTGTCCACAGGAACATCAGCACGAAGAGCACGACGGCGGTCCAGCTGACCGTGTTGGTGACCGCTGACCAGCCCACGAGAACCGGTACTGCACCCGCTGCGCCTCCGATCACGATGTTCTGCTTGCTGGTGCGCTTGAGCCAGATCGTGTACACGAAGACGTAGAAGAGGGTGGCGCTGAGGGTGAGGCAGGCAGACAGCAGGTTGGCTCCCCACCAGAGCACGCCGAACGCAAGCGTCTCGAGAACGATCGCGAACACCATCGCGGCCCGTGGGGTGATCAGGCCCGTGACCAGCGGACGTCCGGCGGTGCGCGCCATCAGCGCGTCGATGTCGCGGTCGACCACCATGTTGATCGCGTTCGCCCCCGCCGCGGCAAGCGTGCCGCCGAAGAGCGTGACGATGACCAGCCAGGTGCTCGGCCAGCCGCGTTCGGCGAGCACCATCGTGGGCACCGTGGTGACGAGCAGCAACTCGACGACGCGGAGCTTCGCCAGGGCGACGTAGCCCTGGACCTTGGTGGTCGGTGTGCGCGTGGAACCGTGCACCACACCACCCGGCGCCAACCGAGAGGGAACGAGGGGGCGTGCGCCGACAGCCATTGAGGTGCATCGTACGGGTCGGCGGGAAGCACAACCAACCGGGGAAGGCCGCCGCTCGCGTTCGGAGCGATCGCCGCCCTCGACCCGCCCTCGACCAGCGCTCGACCAGCG
>JAYUSX010000175.1:0-4683 GCA_043755475.1 Actinomycetota bacterium | reverse complement strand
AGCAGGATCACGAACGACAACAGCTCGGCGGTGCTCAGGCGGTCGCCCTGTTCCTCCACCTGCAGCAGCGCCGACAACAGGTCGGTGCCGAGGTGGGTGCGGCGGTGTTCGATCACGTCGCCGACGTAGTCGCCCATCAGCTGTGACGCCCGTTCGGCCGCATCGAGCACAGCCTCGTCGGCCGTCGGCTCGAGCGAGGCCGTGAGTGCCTGCGACCAGTCGCGGACATCGTCGGAACGGTCTGTCGGCAGATCGAGCAGATCGCTGATCACCTGGAACGGCATCGTGAACGCCAGCTCGTCGACGAGCTCCATCGAGCCTCGCTCGGCAGCCGTGTCGAGCACGTCGTCGACCAACTGCTGCACCCGTGGCCGCAGCCGTTCGATCGCCGACGGGGTGAACGCCAGCGTGACCAAGCGACGGAGTCGGGTGTGGTCGGGCGGATCGAGGTTCAGGATCGTCTTGGCCGCACGGCCCTCGGCGATGCGCTGTTGGAAGCGGTCGCGCCGCGCCTGCCGGGCAGGGTCGAGGGGCACGGGCACATGGGCTTCGATGTCGCGAGCGAACTCGGCCCCGCGCAATGCCCGGACCACGTCGTCGTAGCGGGTGAGCACGGTGAAGCCGAACGGCGACACGTGCACGGGGTCCTCCGTGCGCAGACGATCGTAGAAGGGGTACGGGTCGGCACGGAATGCAGGGTCGAACGGATTGAACAGTGGGGCGCTCATTGGCTTCATCGTGGCACCTCTCCCGAGCGGTATCTCGGTCGCAGGTGTCACACGAACTGCCACATGATTCGCACACAGCCGTGATCGGGCAGCCTGCCGCCCCTCAGCTCTCGGAGATGACCGGCTCGGGGCAGTGGCCCAACCCGTCGGCGATCGCGCTGATCGCACGCGCGAGGCGGACGTCGCGAGCGGTGATTGCCCCCACATCGTGGCTGTTCATCGCGATCGTGACGTGGCCGAATCGCAGGTCGACATCGGGATGGTGGTCGGCCTCGTCGGCTGCAGCGCCGATCAGGTCGATGAACCTGACACCTCGGTTGAAGTTCTTGGTGAGGAATCGGGCACGCAACCGTCCGCCGGTGAGCTTCCAGGGACCGAGGTGCTCGCGCTCGATGTCGTCGGCGGACATCGCTCGGAGGTCTTCCGGGGGGAACGGACTCACGTCGGCACCATCGCGATTGCGTGCGAACTCACTGCAGACCGAGGTCTGGCATGGGGTACTGCATGATCGTGTCGCCCCACACGACCCACTGCGATCCGTTGGCGCGCGTCTCGAGCGCCTGCATCGCCGCCTGGGCCACCTGGGACGGCTCGATGACCGGCATGCCCAGTTCGTCACGGATGAAGTCGCGAGCTTCAACGGGAACGAGCGGTGTCGCCACGAAGCCCGGGCAGATCGCGCTGATGCACACGCCGAGGGGTTCGAGGGTCGGGCCGAGCGAGCGCACGAGACCGACGACGGCGTGCTTCGTCGCCCCGTACACGGCGTCGCTCGGAATGCCGCCGAGCCCGGCCATCGACGCGGTGACGAGGATCTGGCCGCCGCCGTTGTCGACCATCTTCGCTACGACGGCGCGCACGCCGAAGAACACACCATCGAGGTTCACGCCGAGGATCGTTCGATAGGCATCGTCGGTCACATCGGCCAAGGGCAGCGTGCCGTCGCCCATCGGTGAGCGACCCGGGGTGACGATGCCCGCATTGAGGTGCACGAGATCGAGGGGCGGAAGCCGATCGACGAGCGCGGCCCAGGCCGCCGAATCGCTCACGTCGAGCTGGATCTCGTCGCTCGAGGTCGGATTGATGTCCGCCACGAACACGGTGGCACCTTCCGCCCGGTAGCGCTCGGCGCAGGCCTTGCCGATCCCGGACGATCCTCCGGTCACGAGAACGTGCTGGCCTGTGAGGGCTGAGGATGAAGAGCTCGACGAGGTGGGCGGGGAGTTCACCCACACGATGAAAGCAGACAGAGCGCCACTGCACCGAGTCAATCCTGCTCGAGTGGCCCCGACCACTTCGTTCAAAGCCCTCGCGGCCGACATCACGACCAAGACGCTCGCCGGGCACGACGAACGGGTTCCCGCGCCCCGCCGATCGACCAAGCGTGCATCGAGTGAGCATCGAGTGAGCATCGAGAGGACCTCACCGGCGAAGCGGGGACCAGTGCCACGCCCGAAGTCCACGTCTTCGCGTCGGTGCGATGCGATCTGGGAGCTCTTTCCGCCCGATCGTCAAGGGACTCGCAAGGTGGGCGTTCCGAGAGGTCGCTTCTGCGGGCTTTCGCTGCCTTTTCAGCGCTGCATCGTTGTTCCGATATGTCGAGAATTCGTCTGGCCGAACACCGTGCGTGCGTCGTCCGCGGTGGCCCCGCCACCCCGCAGGTGGGGGGTTCGGCTGGTTTCCGTCGGGGTGTTGTCAAGTCCCCACGCGATGCGGCCGAACACCTGGCGTATGCAGGCGGAAACCAATCACAACCGGCGGCGGATGGACATGTCCGACGTCAGCCGACGACTCCTCCGACGCGAGGAGACCAGCGGCGTCAGCGACGCGGCACACTCACTGGTGTATGACCGGAACGTGCTCGTGACGGGAGCTGCCGGTTCGATCGGCAGCGAGATCGTGCGCCAGCTCACGAGCCTCGGTGCACGCGTGTACCTGCTCGACCACGACGAGTCGAGATTGCACGGACTGCACCTCGAACTGAGCGGCAGCGGTCTGCTCGACGGCGACACGATCGTCCTGGCGGACATCAGGGACCGACGCCGCCTCCATCGGGTGTTCGAGCACCTGTCGCCGTCGGTGGTGTTCCATGCCGCAGCGCACAAGCACCTTCAGCTCCTCGAGCGCGCTCCGGCCGAAGCGGTGAAGACCAACGTGTACGGCACCCAGAACGTGGTCGATGCGTCGCTGGCGGCAGGCGTCGAGCGATTCGTGCTCATCTCCACCGACAAGGCGGCCGAGCCGTCGTCGGTGCTCGGGTCGTCGAAGCTGCTGTCGGAGTACGTGCTGCAGGGCATCGCGCACCACGGCATGAGAGTCGCCTCGGTGCGCTTCGGCAACGTGCTCGGCAGTCGCGGTTCGCTGCTCGACACACTGCGTTGGCAGCTCGCCAACGGGTTGCCGATCACGATCACCCACCCCGAGGTGACCCGCTTCTTCATGTCGATCCCCGAAGCGGTGGGATTGGTGCTGGAGGCTGCTCTGCTGGCCGACTGTGGCGAGACCTATGTGCTCGACATGGGCGAGCCGATCCGGGTGGTCGACATCGTCGAACGGTTCAGCGACCTCACTGGCTGGCCGATCGCCTCGTACACGTTCAGCGGGCTGCGGCCCGGCGAGAAGCTGCACGAAGTGCTGGCGGGCAGTCGCGAGTCGCAGTACCCGACAGGTCACCCGCGCATCACCGTGATCCCGCCGAGTCTGGTGGGCCCGCGGGTCGACACGTTCTTCGATCTGCTCATGCCGCTCTACCGCGCCGCCCTGCACGACAAGGACGACACCGTGCGCGACCTCCTCACCGTGGGCACGGCCGCACTCGCGCCCGAGATGGTCGGCGCGCCGACTGCGGTCCCGGCCCTTGAGTGCTCGATGGTCGAGCCCAGCGGGAGCTCGAACACCAGCGCCGGCACACGTGATGGCGTGGCCGGCGAGGTGTTGCTGCTCGCCTGATGGTGACCTGATGTCGACGTTTGAGTGGTTGACGACGCTGGTGGTGTTCGCGCCGGCCGTGCTGCTCGCACTCTCCGAGATGTCTCCGAACGTACGGGCATCGCGTCACGCCACGCTCAGGGTCGATCGCACCAGCCGTCGCATCGAGAACTTCACCGTGATCGTGCCCATCTACGGGCACATCAAGTACCTCACCAACGTCGACTACCTGCGCCAGTACGGCGAGCGGGTGCTGATCACCACGACCACGGCCGAGACCGACGAGTTCAATGCCGCGATCGACGAGGTGTGCGCCCGCGAGGGCTTCCGCATCTTCCGCGGTCACGTCCCGGGGCGCACGGTCGGGGGCCCTGGCGGGAAGAAGTCGACCGGGGGCGTGGTGCGCGAGATCATCGTGCGCGACGCGCTCAATGTGGTTGAACACCCGTACGTGGTGTGCATCGATGCCGACACCGAGACCGAGCTCCCGCTGTCGCTGTTGGTCGGGGGGATGGAGGCGGGGGCGTTCGACGTGGCATCGATCCGCCTCCAGGCACAGAACGAGACGAACCTGATCGAGCGCCTGCAGGGGCACGAGTACCGCACCGCGATGCGGCTGCGCGTGCTGATGCCCTGGCTGGTGTCGGGCGCGTGCCACGTGCTGCGCACCCGTGTGCACCAGGAGATCATGAACGCACATTCGACGTTCTTCCAGGGCAACGACGTGGAGGTGGGCGTGCTGGGCGACGCGCTGAAGTACCGCGTCGGGCACGTTCCGTTCGTGGTGCCGACGATCGTGCCGAGCACGTTCCGAGCCTGGTTCCGTCAACGGCTCGCGTGGTCGGGAGGCGAGACCCGATTGTTCGTCGTGAACCTGTACCTCGTGCGCTGGCACCCGACGCTGTTCCTGTACGGCTTCCTGTCGTTGATCACCACGCCGCTGCGGTGGTACTACCTGATCAACCCCACCTGGCCGGTTGCGGCCGCAGTGGCCACGTATCTCGTGACGATGGCCTGGGTGAACCGG
>JAYUSX010000174.1:0-11908 GCA_043755475.1 Actinomycetota bacterium | reverse complement strand
CCGACCCGGCGAGTCGAAGGACTATCGCTATCCCGATTTCCAGTCAGGTCGGACGCTCTGGTACCACGATCATGGCGTGCACCACACAGCCCAGAACGCGTATCAAGGCCTCCTTGCGATGTACACGATGAGCGACCCGCAGGAGCAATCCCTCAACCTGCCGACCGGCGAGTTCGACGTGCCGTTGATGATCGGTGACGCGATGTTCGAACGTGACGGGCAGCTGCTGTTCACCCTCGACGACCAGTCGGGAATGTGGGGCGACGTCGCCCTCGTCAACGGTCGGCCATGGCCGAACATGCAGGTCAAGCGGCGCAAGTACCGGTTCCGGGTGCTCAACTGCTGCATCTCGCGCTCGCTCGACTATCGGCTGTCGAACAACGCGCCGTTCCATGTGATCGCCACCGATGGCGGCCTCACCGCACAGCCGTGGCAGGTGACCAACATCCGCCACGCCAGCGCCGAGCGCTACGAGGTGATCATCGACTTCTCCAGCTACAGCGTCGGCACCAAGATCCGGCTGATGAACGACAGCCCGCCGAACAACCGTGACTATCCCAACATGGATCGGTTGATGCAGTTCGAGGTGATCGGTGACTCGTTCCCGACGGCCGACAACAACATGCCGGCCGTGCTCAACCCGACCAACCCCGTCATGGCCTTGCAGGAGTCGCAAGCGGTGACGACCCGCAACTTCCGGCTCCGACGTCAAAACGGCCAGTGGACCATCAACGGCACCACCTGGGCCGATGTGGTGGCGAGCAACTACGAGTTCACCCTGGCCAACCCGGTCAAGGACTCCGTCGAGATCTGGGTGATCGAGAACCCCTCGGGTGGCTGGTTCCACCCGGTGCACATCCACCTGGTCGACTTCAAGATCCTCGATCGCAACGGTCTGCCACCGCACCCGTGGGAGCGCGGTCCGAAAGATGTCGTCTATCTTGGCGAGGTCGAGACGGCGCGCCTGCTCATGAGGTTCGAGGGGCGCGGGAAGTACATGATGCACTGCCACAACCTGGTTCACGAAGATCACGACATGATGGGCCAGTTCAACGTCATCGACCCCGCTCAAGCCGGCGAGGACCCCCTGGGAACGCCGGCTCGGCCGATCGCCCAGATGGGACCGCTGGTGCCATGACCGCCGTCGTCGAACAGGCGGATCGACAACTCACGACACGCGCCGTCAGGTCGGCCTCGATCGACGTGGCGATCGGGTTGGCTGCCCTTGCCTGCATCGCCCATGTCGTCGAGGCGCCGCGGCACTTCGAATGGTGGCCGGCGTCGGGTGTGGCCTTCGTCGTGATCGGTGTTCTGCAGGGAGCCCTCGCCCTGGCACTGTTGCGACCGTCACCGTCTCCCCGGATCGTCAAGGTGGGTCTGTGGGGCACGGTGACGGTCGTGGTCCTCTATCTGACCAGTCGCACCGTCGGACTTCCGTTCAGCCCGGGTGTTCCCGTACATGGGGCGAAGCTCTTGCCGGGGATGCCGATCATGCCCGATGGCGACAAGCTGGTCGGCCCGGTCGACATGGTGACACTGGTCGCCGAGGTCGCGTTGATCGTCGTCTTGCTGGGGTTGCTCCCGCGTCGGGCTCGACGGCGCGCGTCGAACGGTCTGATGTGGTGCGGACTCTCGATCTGGGCACTCGCGATCCTTGGGGCCCTGACGTGAGCGTCGAGTTGCCGGTCGTGCTGCGGCACGAATCGCGGTCCTTTGCCCGCAGCCGCGCGGCACAGCGTCCGGTCAACGCCGATGGCTCGGATCTGGACGACGAAGAGCTCGAGGACGCCGATGACGGGCGCACCATGCGGCGCGTGGGTTGGTTCGTCGCAGTGATCGTGATGGTGCTGCTCGTGCAGACGTTCCTGGTGGAGGCGGTCAGGGTTCGCAGCGACAGCATGGTCCCCGAGTTTCGCCAGGGCGACGTGCTGGTGGTCGACAAGACCACCTACCGCTTCCGCGATCCAGAGGTGAACGATGTGGTGGTTACCGAAGATCCCCGTACCGGTGAGACGATCGTCAAGCGGGTCGTTGCCGTTGGGGGCGACACCGTGGGCATCGACGACGGGCAGCTGATGCTCAACGGTGAAGCCGTCTTCGACGCCGACATCGACAACGCCAACATGGACGGGTACTTCCACGGCCCGGTCGTGGTGCCCGAAGGTGAGGTCTTCCTGCTCGGCAACAACCGCGACACGTCGCTCGACTCGCGGGCGTTCGGCACGGTCTCCGTCGACGACGTGCAGGGCCGGGTGATCGGCCACGCCTGGCCGATCGGCGGTCACTGACCGCTCCTCAGCACATTCAGGACCCGATTCAGGAACCCGATTCAGGAACCCGATTCAGGAACCCGGACCGTCACCACGAAGCCGATGTGGTCGCTGCCGGGAATGGCGACATCGACGATGTCTTCGACAGCCACCGTCGTGCTCACCAACGCGTGATCGATGCGGACCAGCGCTGGCCACGATCGGCCCGCCGGCCATGAGCGTGACCACCCTCGGCCCTGTACCTCGTGAGCGCTGCGCCAACCACGGCCGAGCACCTCACGGAACGCGGGATGCCAGCGGGTCGCATTGAAGTCACCGACGATCACGACGGGCACACCGTCGAGGTCGGTCGGATCCGTCAGCCGACCGATCGCCGGGATGTCGTGACCCCATTGCTCCAGCGCCGGGCCGTCGGTGCCAGGCAGTGGATGCACGACGACAACACGCACCTGCACGCCGTCGAGGTCGATCGTGGCGTCGATGGCCAGACTGCTCCCGATCGGCGTCACTGTGGCATCGGCGATCGGGTATCGGCTGAACAGCGCGACCCCGTCGCGGCCGCCTGGGGACCGGCTCACGACGAACGGGTACGGGTCGCGCCCGGGTGATCGTTCGACCGCCTGCTCCACCGCCTGTTCGACCTGGACGGAGTACTCGGTCATCGCCACCAGATCTGCGCCGAGCGCGAACAGCGTCTCGACTGCCTCGTCGGGTCGATCGGTGCGGAAGTACACGTTGGCCGACGCGATGGTCACGCGAGGTGCGCCGGCCGGCAGCGAACCAGGGGGGTCGTGGAACACGACCGGCATGGCGAGCCACAGGAGCGCCGCCAGGATCCCGAGGTTGACCACAGCCATTCCGACTCGACGTGCGATGGCCGCCACGAAAGCGAGGGGAAGCGACGCGCTCAGGACGAACGGTGTGAGCGACTGCAGCACCCACAGCGCCGGAATCCAACTGAACCCGAGCGCCTGGCTGAGGGCGAGGAACCCCATCGTGGCTGTGGTGACCCAACCGACGAGGGGGAGCGATCGGCGGATCCGAGCGATGCTCACCAGCCGCGAAGGTCGATCGGCCACCGGTCGATCACCTCGTCGTCGCGAACGAGCCATGCGACGTCGTGCATCGCCATCGTCGGATCGATGTGTGCCGGGACCACGCGGATGCGGTCGCCGACGTTCACCGGTTCGGCCGGGGCGAAGGTGAGGTGTTCATCGCTGAGGAACCACACCGAGCCTGCCTCGGTGACCGGATTGCCGTGGTCCATGCCCATCGCCTTCAGCCCGACGTCGGCGACCGCGTGGCGCCGGCTCACCGAGATCACCGTGCCGAGCACATGGCAGGCCTGGGCGAACGGATGACCCTGGGCTCCGTAGTGGCGGTCCATCAGCGCGTAGCTACCGGCCTGCACTTCGGTCACGCCAGGTCGCAGGCGGTGCAGGTGATGCGTGCCGGTACCACCGGAACTGACGATGGCACCTCCCACCGCCTCGTGTGCGGTGAGCAGGCGATCGATCGCATCGTCGAACCGCCATCGCTGGTCGTCGGGATCGTCGCTGACCATCAGGTGGCCTTCGTAGCCCATCACGCCACGCACATCCAGATGTCGTTTGCGGGCGGTGTCTGCAATCGCTCCGGCCTCGTCCACCGTGCATCCGCATCGAGGCAGGCCGATGTTCACGTCGATGACGACCGAACGCACGCCTGCATCCGCGGCGGCGTGGATGGTCGCGATCGAGTCGACAGCGATCATGATGTCGGCGTCGAAGGCCTGCTCGGCTTCGACGAGGGCGGCGAGTCGACGAGGGTCGAGCACCTCATTGGCGAGCAACAAGTCGGCACCGAGACCCGCCGCGGCCATGCCGACGACCTCACATGGGGTGGCGCATGTGAACCCGGAGTGACCGTGAGCAGCCTGCACGGCAGCCAGCGCGGTGCACTTGTGCGCCTTCACGTGCGGCCGGAGGTGCGTGCCGGGATGGACCGTCGCCATGGTGCGCAGATTGGCCTCGAGCAGGTCGGCTTCGATCACCATCGCCGGAGTCGGCAGGTCGGTGAGCCGGCGGGGGAGCATCGTCGGTGACGATAGCCAGCCGGGTCGAGGCTGGTCGGCGTGCCCGTGGAGGTGCGTTGGCGACAAGCTGCTCAACCCCGCACATAGGGGTGTCGATAGGAGTCTTGATGAAACGGCGAAGGGCTCGCGTCAGTGGTGGATCGGTCGCTGCGAGGTTGGTCGTCGTCGCGCTCGTTCCCAGCGTCGCGATGGTTCACTTCGGATGGCGCGACGTCGAGCGGGAGGAACGCGCTGCGACCGCCGCCGACGATGTGCGCGACTTGGTCGAACTCGAGCGGCGCGTCGCGGCCGTGTCGGCGCCGGCATTCATCGAGTACCTCGCCCACCGAGGTCTGGTCACGATCGATGTGCTGGGTGTGGGGCGTTCCCTCGCCAGTGACCTCACCGGATTCGACTACGTCGCCGTGTACGAGGACAACATTGCAGAACTCGACGGTGTCCTGGAGCCGCTCCAATCCTTGGACGCGCATCGGAACCTGTCCGATGGTCGTCGGTTCGGACCCGAGCTCGATCGCCTGGTCATCGAACTGGAGGAGATCCGGGGAGACACGAGCGACCTCCAGGGTGACCCGGCCAGGATCGACACGTGGTTCCAAGAACTCGATGCGGTGCTCGACGACGTGCTCACGACCCAACGTCGCGGGTACGACTCAAACCTGATCGCGTCGACCCTCAAACGGTATCGCTCAGAATCTGCGTCGTTGACGTGGGTCCTGCAGACCGCGGGTGACGCCGCTCGCGAGATGCTCGACTCAGCCGTGACCGCCGGCTTCCACCAGATGCCGATCGCCAAGGCGGAAGCGGCGCACGAACAGGCGGTGATCCAGTTCGCAGGCCTTCTGTCCGACGCGTCGCGAGCGGAGCTCGAGCTGGTCACCCAAACGGCGCCGGATGCCTTGGCGGTCACTCCGGTCGAAGTGAGCATGGTCGGGGTGTTCGACATCCAACGAGCGCGGAGTGCGTCGGCCGTCGTGCTGGCAGAAGTGGAGTATCTGAGATCGTTGGACGAGTGGGCCAGCGAGTACTACGCGGGCGTGTCGAGCGAGGTGGCGACGAGCGCGGCCACGACGCGTCACGTGCTCGACAGAACGGTCACGGTCATGTACGTCGTGATGGTGCTCGTGCTGTTGATGGTGATGATCAGCGCGCGATCGATCCTCGGCCCACTGCAACGACTCGGACGGCGTGCCTCCGAGATCAGCCAGGGCGAGATCGAGCTCGATCCGTTGCCCGTACGTGGTCCGAGCATGCTTCGGTCGCTCACCCGGACGATGAATGCGATGCACGACACGCTCCGTCGAGTGGACCGCCAGGCGGCGGCACTGGCGGCGGGTCGCCTCGACGACGCGAGCCTCGTCGAGTCGTCGCCGGGTCGGCTCGGCGCCTCGATCCGCCGTTCCGTCGAGCGGCTCACGGCTGTCACCGCCGAGTTGCAGGCGAGTGAAGAGCGATCCTCGGCGATCGTGTCGTATGCGACGATCGCGATCTGGACCATCGACGACGCCGGCCATGTCGTGTCGGCCAACTCCGCCGCAGGGCGGGTGCTCGGAGTGCCCGCGGCCGAGCAGCTCGGTCGACCTCTCGGCACGTGGGTCCGCAAGACCGAAGGCGTCTGCGAGGTGGTGCGAGCCGACTCGTCACGTGTGTGGATCGACGTCGATCACACGGTGGTGAACACGCGAGGCGGTCAGTTGCGCACGGTGCTGGCCGAAGACGTGACCGAGCGACGCGAGTTCGAACGTCGGCTCGCGCATCAAGCACGGAACGACGCCCTCACGGGCCTTCCCAACCGGTTCGCGGTGCTCGAGCGGCTGGCGGTGATCTCCGACTCCGGCAGCATGGCCACCGTGCTGTTCCTCGATGTCGATGGGTTCAAGACCGTGAACGACACGCGCGGCCACGCCGTCGGTGACCTCGTGCTGGTCGAGATCGCGAATCGGCTGCAGCGCGCACTGCGAACTGGATCGATCGTGGGCAGGCTCGGCGGCGACGAGTTCGTGGTCGTTGCCACAGATCTCCCCGACGAGCCGGCCGCGATCAGGCTCGGCCGGCGGTTGATCGAGTGTGTCGAACAGCCGTATCAGATCGGCGACGACTTGTTCGGTCTGTCGGCGAGCGTCGGCGTGGCATCGATGCTGCCAGGCGACGTGCCGCTGGAGGTCATCCACAGGGCCGACGCCGCGGTGTACCACGCGAAGGACCTCGGGCGGGCCCGCGTGGAGGTGTTCGATCAGGAGTTCCAGGCTCGCGTGGAGCAACGTGCCGAAACCGAACTCGCGATCCGCGAGGCGATCGGTCGTGGAGAGATCGAGATGTACCTCCAGCCGATCTTCGATCTCGCTGACGAGCGGCCGATCGGAGCCGAAGCGTTGGCGCGTTGGCATCGCCCGGGTGTCGGGTACGTGAGTCCGGCTTCGTTCATCGCGATCGCCGAGAACTCGTCGCTGATCATCGACCTCACTCGGAACATCTTGTATGCGGCATGTGAACGGTTAGCTGCCTGGAAGCGAGCTGACCCGAACTGCAGTCTTCGGTTGTCGGTGAACCTCTCGGGTCGACACCTCATCGACGGTGACCTGATCGGCGATCTCATCGACGTGCTCAGCGTGACGGGCGCGGATCCAAGACTGCTGGAGCTGGAACTGACCGAGACCCAACTGCTGGCAGACCTCGCACCAGCGCGCGAGGTGCTCGAGACCGTGCGTTCGATGGGGATCACGATCGCCGTCGATGACTTCGGTACAGGGTTCTCATCGATGTCGTACCTGCGTCAGCTGTCGGTCGACGTGATCAAGGTCGATCGATCGTTCGTCAGCGGTGCGGGCCTCGACGGATTCGACTCCACGGCGATCGAGGCGATGGTGAACTTCGGTCGAGTGCTCGGCGTGCACGTGGTGGCCGAAGGGATCGAGACGGAGGCTCAGCTGGCGTTCGTTCGAGCCAGAGGATGCACTCGTGGTCAGGGGTTCCTGCTCGGTCGACCTCTGCCCGTGGACGAGACGGAGGCACTGCTCTTCGGCCGCTCGATCGATGGGTCGGCACACCGTGGCGAGGGACGTACCGTCGTCGCGAATGCCGCACGATCCAACAACTGACGTTCCCGGCACGCCGCCGAGCGCTGCCCTGCACCGCGCCGATCCGTTCGTCGTGGCCCATCACCTCTTGGCTGCGGTCGCCATGCTCGCCGTGGTGGGCCGAGTGCGGGTGCGGGCGGTGGGACTCGAACCCACACTCCTTCCGGAACAGGAACCTAAATCCTGCGCGTCTGCCAGTTCCGCCACGCCCGCGGCGATGTCGGCACGCTATCTGCGGAGGCGCACGGTGGTGATCGTGGGAGCGGTCGGAGCGGCGCGACTCGGGCCGTGTTGTGGGATCCCGACGGTGATCGATCGATGAGGCACGAGCCGCCGTCGTCGTGAGCGGCGGACGACCACGTCGTCGCTGAGGAGCTCGATCGCACGGGTGTCGAATGCCGCGGCGCGTACGGTCACGCCGCGCGCCGTGTGCGCTGCCCAGGCGAGGACGCCGTCCGCGCCGTCGACGGTGATCGGTCGGGGCGGTGTCGGCCATTGCCGCTCCGCGAGCCACCGCACCACCGACGCCGCGACCTGCCGTCCGTCGAGGGCGCAGACGTCGGCGGTCTCTGCGGGATGCACCAGGTTGCCGATCGCGAACATGCCGGTGATCGAGGTGTGGAAACCGCTCGTGGTCGCCGGCGCCTTGGAAACAGGCACCATCGTTGCGCCGGCCCGCCGCACGAGTTCATGATCGGGCACCCAGTCGCCGGTGAACACCACCGTGTCGCAGGTGATCTCGGTCCCGTCGTCGAGTCGAACGGCACGCACGCGAGGTCGGCCCACGATCTCGACGACGGTTCGACCGGTGAGCACGGGAACGCGCCCGAGCCCGGCCGAGAGCCATCGCAGCGGAGCGAAGGTCTGTGGGTGAGGGTGCGCTGTGACCATCGCGACCGTTCGGCACCCGCCGTGGCGCAGCGACCAGATGGCCGAGAAGCTCACATGCTCGGCGCCCACGATCACCGCACGGGTGCCCACCTGTTGGCGATGGACCGCGGTGAGTTGCTGTACCGCACCGGTCGTCAGCACGCCACTCGGTCGGTCCCCCGGCACCAGTCGAGCGGCTCGTGGCCGTTCGCGCACACCGGTCGCCACGATGACGGCGTCGGCCTCGAGCCGCGTTCCGTCCGCGAGATCGACGCGGGATCCATCGGCTTCGATCACCGTCGACCCACATCGGATCTCTACACCGGCTGCGACGGCAGCGGCGATCAGGTGCGCTGCGTAGGCCGGTCCACGCTTGAGTCGATGGAGGTCGCGAATCCCGTAGCCCACGTGATCCGTGTGGCGCGGCACGCCGCCGGCGACCTGTTCTCGCTCGAGCACGGTCACCCGGTCGACGCCCAGTCGACGCAACTCGGCGGCCGCGGTGAGGCCTGACGGCCCGGCGCCGACGATCACCACGTGGGGCCTCATCGGGCAGGATCCCAACCGGTGATCGCCATCACCTCGGCGTAGCAGTAGAAGCCTTGGCATCGGCCAGCGAGCGTGCGCGTGCGGCGTCGTAGCCCGTCGACGTCGGTGGCAGGCAGGGGCCCGGTGCACGCCGCGGTGATCTCCGCCGCGGTCACGTGCTCGCAATGACACACGATCCGGCCGCCGGTTCGGAACGGTCGTTCCTCACCTTCACCGAGTGGCGTCCGACGAATCGTCACGATCTCGTCCTTGGACTCGACGTCGAGTCCGGCGTGCCCGAGGAGCACCAGCGTCTCTTCGGCGATGGCCATCGAGGCGGTGAGGCCGGTCGAGCGAATGCCGCCCAGGACGACGTACCTCAGATCCGGATGTGCGCTCAGTTGGTAGTCGCTGTGCTCGGTCGCGGCCCGCAGCCCGGCATAGACAGCGGTCACCTCTTCGTCGGCCAGAGCGGGCACGATCCGGTGGCCCTTCTCGCGAAGCGAGGCCAGCCCACGCGCGGTCGAACCGGTCGCTTCTCGGTCCTCGATGTCGTCGGCGGTCGGTCCGAGCATCAGGTTGCCGAACACGGTGGGAGCGACGAGCACGCCCTTGGTGTGCGATGTGGGGACCGGCAAGATCGTTCGATTGAGCAACGGGCGGGCGAGCTTGTCGAAGACGATCAGCTCGCCGCGCCGTGGTCGGATGGTGAAGCCCTCGAGGCCGAACGACCGATGCAGCCGATCTCCCTGCAGCCCGGCTGCGTTCACGACGAACCGGGCCCGTCGGACGCGACCGTCGGTGGCGTGCAGTTCGGTGATCTCGGGTCCCACGTCGACTCGATCGACCTCGAACGAAGTTTCGATCCTCGCTCCATTGGCCCGGGCGTCGTGGGCGAACGCGAGCGGGGTCGTCCACGGATCGATGATGTGTTCGTCGGGGACCACCAACCCACCGGTGAGTCCCGGCCCGAGGTGCGGTTCCAGGGATCGGACCTCCCCGGCGTCGATCATGGCGGTGGCGGTGTAGCCGTTCGCCGCCGCCTTGTCGGCCAAGCGGGGGAGCGCAGCGGCCTGTTCGTCGTCCCATGCGACCAGCACCGCGCCGGTCTCTTCCACCGAGATGCCCGCACCTGGAGCGTAGGAGCGGAGGAGATGCCACCCGCGGGCGACCAGGCGCGACTCGGTCGTGCCGGGGGTGGCGTCGAACCCGGTGTGCAGGATCGCGGTGTTCGCCTTACTGGTGCCGGCGCCCACGTCGGGTCGAGCGTCGACCAGCAGCACCGAAACATGGCAATGCGACAAGGCGCGGGCGGCGGCACACCCCACCACGCCGCCACCGACGACGATCACGTCATAGATGGGGTCGCAGCTAGGGTCGCAGCTGGGGTCGCACGGGGGTTGGTGCACGTTCACAGATCCATCGTCGCTGCGGCCACGCGTTGCCACGCTGCCAGTCGTTCGCCGGCTTCGCCGCCGCCGATCGACGGCACGATCACTCGCCCGGGTTCCCACGCGCCCGGGTCGGCATCGAGCCCGGCACCGCGGGCTGCGAACGAGGCGACACCCATGGCTGTGGCGTGCGGCGACGGATACACCTCCACGGGCGCCTGCAGGAGATCTGCCTGGATCTGCAGCAGGACCTCGCTGCGGGTGAGACCACCGTCGACGCGCAGACCGATCAGCGGTGAACCGAGGTCGGCGCCGGCTGCTGCCGCGAGCAGCGCGACCTGCGCCGTGATGCCCTCGATCGCCGCCCTCACCAGGTGTCCACGCTCCGTGCCGAGCGAGAGGCCCGTGAAGGCGCCGCGAGCGTTCGGCTTCCAGAAGGGTGCCGCCAGACCGGCGAGCGCCGGGACGAAGGTGACACCTCCGGTGTCGTTCACCGACGAGCCGAGCCGGTCGAGGTCGGCCGGAGACTCGATCACGCCGATGTCGATCAGCCAACTCACCGCCGCGCCCGCGGTGTACACCTGCCCGTCGAGGCACCAGGTCGTGTGGCCCTCGAGTTGCCATGCCGGGCACCCCACCAACCCGTTGGTCGAACGCGTCGGTCGATCGCCGGTGGACGCGAGCAGGAACGCTCCTGTGCCGTAGGTGCACTTCGCCTCGCCGGCACGGTGACAACGCTCGGCGAACAGCGCTGCTTGCTGGTCGACGCAGGCTCCGGTGACCGGCACGTCACCACCGAACCACGAGCACGTGCCGAGCGGTGTTGCGTTGCCGACGATCGCGGGAAGCATGGCTGCGTCGATGCCGAACAGCTCGCACGCCTGAGCGTGCCAGGTACACGTGTCGAGGTCGAGCAGCAGCGAGCGGCCGGCGGTCGCCACGTCGGTCACGAAGGCTCCGCACAGTCGATGCAGCAGCCACGTATCGGTCGTCGTGATCACGGCTGTGGCGGGCACGCGCGGTCGCAGCCAGGCGATCTTCGGGGCGACGAAGTAGGGGTCGAGTTCGAGCCCGGTCACCTGGGCCAGCCACTCGGCGTCGCCGGATCTTCGGGCGCATTCACTGGCGGACCGGCGGTCCTGCCACACCACGGCGAGCCCGATCGGTGCCCCGCTGGTCCGGTCCCAGGCCAGCACCGTCTCGCCCTGGTTGGCGAGGCCGATCGCGTCGAGAGTCGGCGAGCCTGCCGCGGCGAGCGCGGCGCGGCCGGCCTGCAGGACGCTGGACCACAGCGCCTCCGGATCGAGTTCGACGCCTCCATCCGGGGTCGTCAGCACCTCGACGCTCACCTCGGCGAGACCGATGACATCGGCACCGTCGACGACGATCGCCTTCGTCGCCGATGTGCCTTGATCGATCGCGAGAACAGCCATCGAGGGTCAGCTCGCCTGGAGCGTGAGCCGATGTGGCGTGCCGAGCACGTTCACGTCGAGTGTGAGGTCGTCGCCGGTGCACTCGAAGCTGGCTCCGTCGAACGGCAGCTGCGCCATCAGGTGACGGGGACCCACGCGAGGACGAGCTGGGTGATCTTGACGTCGCCTCGTTCGAGCGGAACCTCGATCGGCTGGATCTCCTTGGCCACGCCGGCCCAGCGGACGTCGATCGATGTCACGTCGTTCTCCATGTCGCCCTGCAGTTCGA
>JAYUSX010000173.1:0-11913 GCA_043755475.1 Actinomycetota bacterium | reverse complement strand
CCTGTCTGCGAGTGCGGCAGGAGTCTGGTGGCTCAGCCGACATCGTTCTGTTCGCCGGCCCTTCGCCTGGTTCGCAGCGCTGGGATCGATCGCTGGGTGTGTCTCCTTCACGCTGGCGCGCGACGGTGCCCCTGGTGACTTTCGGCCTGGCAACGTGTTTGCATGGGCTGGATCGGGTTGGGATCGGCTCGGCCACGGTGATCTGCTCGGGAGCAGCCAGTTCTTCCTCAACGCCGTTTTGTTCGCTCCGGCCGGTCTCGCATGGGTATGGCTGACTCGGCGAGCGGCACGAACGTTGCTCGGCCTCGCTGGGCTCTCAATGCTGATCGAGAGCCTGCAGGCTGTCCTCGGGCTCGGTGCCGCTGACATCACCGATGTCGTCGCGAACGTCATTGGTGCTGCCGCGGGGGTGGCGGCGGGCGTGGCTGTCTCGAGGTGGATCGAGCGCTCGGGCGAACCAATTCCTTCACGCCGTGTCGGACGGAAACGCAAGGTGGTCGTCGCCGGAACCGTCGTTGCCGTGCTCGCAGCTGTCGTTGTGTGGCTCGGAGGCGCCGAGCGGCACCAGGCGTCCATCCGTGACGAGCTGGAAGAGGTCTTCTCCGACACGAGCTACGACGAACTCGCCTTCGTGCTCCAGGGCGATCCTGACGACCCCGACCGGCTCGGTCCTGATGCACGATTCAGCGACGGCGAGCAGATCTTCAGCGCGATCTCCGTACGCGCTGACGGCTTCCGGTACACCGATGGCCAGATCGAGCTGCGATGGCCAGCGCTCTGGTTCGGGCTTCGGCGGTGCGTGTACGTGATCTGGACTCCGACGGCCGTCCAGTTCCGAGACCATTCAGGATCGGCATGTACCGACTTCATCGGCTGATCCTCGAACGGACCGATGACGAGCAGTTCGAGAGCCCTGGCATCCGGCTGTAGGCAGCGGGGCGGCATCGATTTCCCGCGGGAAACGCCGAACTGTCATCTCCGCCTCGAACTGCGGGTCGATCGTGCGGTCGGGGCCCGGCCCTGCTCGTTTTGGTTTGCCGCTCGTTGCTGCTCGTTGCTGCTCGTTGCTGCTCGTTGCCGCTCGTTGCCGCTCGTTGCCGCTGGAGGGCGGTTCGCAGCGGTCAACGACGGACAACTGCGACAGTCCAGAGCGATCGAATCCTGTGCCTACGGGGGACACACATCCGGGTCAGAGCATCGGAACGTGCCCGTGAGCTGCTAGTTTACGTTGCGGCTTCGACCTTCCCAATACGGCGCGCGCAGATCCTTCTTCAGGATCTTGCCGCTGGGGTTCCTCGGCAGCGCATCGACCCAGTCGACGGTGGCGGGGCACTTGAAGCGCGCGAGGCGCTCGCGGGCGTAGTCGATGATCTCGTGGTCGGTCACCTCGACACCCGGCTTGCGCACCACGACCGCCTTCGCCGTCTCGCCCCACTTGTCGTGGGGCACGCCGATCACTGCCACGTCGGCGATCGCCGGGTGGCCCATCAGCACGTTCTCGACCTCGGCCGGATACACGTTCTCGCCACCGCTCACGATCATGTCCTTCACGCGGTCGTGGATGAACAGGTAGCCGTCGCTGTCGAGATAGCCGGCGTCTCCGCTGCGGAACCAGCCGTCTGCATCGATCGACTTGGCGGTCTCGTCGGGCATGTTCCAGTAGCCCTTCATCACCTGCTTCGAGCGGATCCAGATCTCGCCCACCTCGCCGACCTCGCAGTCCTGCAGCGTGTCGGTGTCGACGATGCGCACTTCGACACCCGGCCCCGGCAGGCCGCAACTGCGCAGTCGATGCCGGTTCGGGCCGTCGACGTCGTGGTCCTCCGGCGACAGGTTCACCACGGCTCCGGTCGTCTCGGTGAGACCGTACGCCTGCCAGAACTTGCACTGGAACGTCTTGACGCTGGCCGCCAGCACCTCTTCGCTGATCGGCGACGCGCCGTACACGAGCACCTTCAGGCTGGAGTAGTCGGCATCCAACGCACCCGGCACCATCAGCATGAACTGCAGCACCGCCGGAACCAGGAAGCCGTGGGTGATGCCTTTCGCACCGATCAGTCCAATGAGGGCGGCCGGATCGAGATCGCGCACGATCACGCTGCGCGCCCCTTCGTACTGACCGGCCACTGCCCAGCCCCCGCCGCCGATGTGGAACAACGGCATTGCCACCAGGTTCACCGAATCGGGCGACAGCTCCCACATCTCCTTGGCCAACGGCAAGAGACCGAAGAAGTTGGCATTGGTGAGCATCACGCCCTTGGGACGTCCGGTGGTTCCGCTCGAGTACAGCTGGAAGGCGACATCTTCGTCGGCGCTGGAGACGCCGGGGTCGGTGGTGGGCTGTGCGTCGACCGCCGCCTCGTAGTCCGTGCCGATCACCAGGATCTTGGTCGCCGTGGTGAGGTTCGGTCGGATCGCTTCGAGGACCGA
Organism: Actinomycetota bacterium; assembly: GCA_043755475.1. Classification (GTDB taxonomy): domain Bacteria; phylum Actinomycetota; class Acidimicrobiia; order Acidimicrobiales; family Ilumatobacteraceae; genus VFMC01. The sequence continues at coordinate 9,483 of JAYUSX010000173.1, read as the reverse complement.
GACGAAGTCGGGGCCGACGATCAGCACCTTCGCCTCCGCGTCGTTGACGATGTACTCCACCTCGGGGGCAGCCAGTCGCCAATTCACGTCCACGCACACGGCGTTCAGCAGCGCTGCGCCGTAGAACACCTCGAAGTGCTCGATGCCGTTCTTGTCGAGGAAGGCGATCCGGTCCTGGCTGCCCACGCCGGCTGCCGCGAGCAGGTTCGCCACCTGACCCGACCGCGCATACAGCTCTGCCCAGGTCTGTCGCCGGTCGCCCAGCACCAGCGACACCTGATCGGCCAGCGCAACCCCATGGACGCGAATGATGTCCGACACCGTGTTGATCCCCATGGCGGCGAATGTAGTTGGCCGACCAGCCTGTGACGACCCGAACGTGTGGTCAGCGAGGCTCGATCCTGAGCCATGTATCAACCGCCGGACACATCAGCGACGCTTGTTGCCCCACGTGTCCCAGTGGGTGACCGCCGCCGCGGGCTTGCGCGGCGCGACGCCGAACTTCCCCGTCGGGTGACCGAGGGGGGTGAGCGCCGCCACCTCGAAACGCCCCGGCGGCACACCCAGGAGCGCGAGCACCTCTGCGGTGTGGATGCGGATCACCGTCGTGAGTGCGGTGCCGAGGCCGAGTGAACGGGCAGCGACACAGAAGTTCTGCACCGCCGGATAGACGCTGGCGTCGAGACGTCCGATGTCCATCGGGCCCTCCGCGTCGCTCGGTTCCCACGGGATCAGCGGCTGCAAGAACACGACGATCACGGGCACCTCGCCGATGTGGTCGGCCAGGTGGCGGCTGGCATCGCGAGTGCGTCGCCACGCGGCCGCCTGCGTTTCGTCGGAGAAGCTCGACGGTTCGGGCAACGACTTCTCGTAGCGGTCGAATGCCGCTCGGTACAAGGCGCCCAGCGCCGCTCGCTTCTCGGCGTCTTGCACCACCACGTACTGCTGCGGCTGCACGTTGCCGCCGCTGGGCGCCTGCTGCGCGGCGCGCAGGCAACGCTCGATGTCGTCATCGCTGACCGGCTGGTCGCTGTAGCGGCGCATCGCCCGCGTGGTCAAGATCGTCTCGATGGTGTCCACGATGGTTCCCTCCTCGTTCGTTCATCCCGACCGACGCTCCGGTCGGCGGTTGACTGTTACCGACCTTCGAACGTCGGCGCTCGCTTCTCCCTGATCGCGTCGATCGCCTCGGCGTGATCGTGCGACAGGAAGCATGGGATCTCCAGCGACGTCGACAGGTCGAAGCTGTCGAGCAGCGCTCGCTTCAACTGCTGGTTCACCGAGATCTTGGTGCCGCGCACCGCGAGCGGAGGTTGCGCCGCGATCCTGTCGGCCCAGTCCAACGCTCGCGCCTCCACGTCGTCGGGCGCGCACGCCTCGACGGCCACCCCCAAGCGCACCGCCTCGGCGGCCGTCAACGGATCGCCGAGCAACAGGTGCCGCTTGGCCGCGAGCGGCCCGAGCAGCAGCGGCCAGATGGCCGCTCCCCCATCGCCTGCCACCAGGCCGACGCTCACATGTGGGTCGACGATCACGGCCCGCTCGCTCATCACGATCATGTCGCACAGCAACGCGATCGAGGCACCGAGCCCGGCTGCCGACCCGTTGAGCGCGCACACGATCGGCACCTCCACGTCGAGCAGATCCCAGATGATCTGCTTGGCGTCGCGTCGCAGGCCGTCGAGCTTGGTCTGATCGCGAAGCTGCGGGAACCACTGGAAGTCACCGCCTGCGCTGAAGGCCCGCTTGGCCCCACCCGTGAGCACGATCGCCCGAGCATCGCCCTCCCGCTTGAGCTGGCTGAACAGCTCGCGGAAGTCGTCGTGCAACATCTGGTCGACCGCGTTCATGTCCGACGCGGGGTGATCGATCGTGGCGATCAGCAGATGGCCACGGCGTTCGAGTCTGATCGCCTGCACGCCGTGACCGTAGCTGCCACCACTACGGTGGGCGCATGCCCGAGACCGATGTGGCGGACGAGCGCGCCCCATCGACCAGCCGTGGGACGAACAGAACCGGCCTGTTCGCGACCGCGGCGCTGGCGGTGGCCGGCGTGGTCGGTGCCCTCGGCTTTGCTGCCACACGCGACACGTGGTCGCGGTCGGGCCCGCCCTTGCAGGTCGCGAGCTGGGCGCCGTACTGGCAGCCCGACACTGCGCTCGCCTCGTTCCAGGCCAACAGCGCACTGTTCGCCGACGTCTCGCTGGTCGCCTACTCGGCGCTGGGGGCCACCACGATCGTCGCCTACGACGGCCTGCCCGACGGGACGATCGAGACGTACGCCGCCGCCGCCGATGCGGCCGGCACCCCGCTGATCGCGACGATCTTCGACGACTCACCGTCGGGCACGATGGCCTCGGTGCTGGCCGACCCCGCCACGCGCGCGGCCCATGTGCAGGCGGTGGTCGACGTGGTGTCCAACGACGCGTTCGACGGTGTCGACCTCGACTACGAGACGTTCGCCTTCTCCGACGGTCGCGACACCTGGGCGTCCACGCGTCCCAACTGGATCGCGTTCCTCACCGAACTCGCGGCTCGGCTCGACCCACTCGACAAGCAACTCATCGTCAGCGTGCCGCCGGTGTACGACGGCGGGCAGACCGACGCCAGCGGGTACTGGGTGTACGACTACGCGGCAATGGGCGCTGTGGTCGATCGCATCCGGGTGATGGCCTACGACTACTCCTTCGCCGGTGGCCAGCCCGGACCCATCGCGCCGATCGAGTGGGTTCGCACTCTGGTCGCGGCCGTCACCGAACTCGTGCCACCGGAGAAGATCGACCTGGGCGTGCCCACGTACGGCTACGACTGGGTGCTGTCGGTCGCAGGAGTCTGCCCTGCCGATCAGGAACCGAAGACGAAGGCGATGTCCACCGTGCGCGCCGCCCGCACCGTGGCCGAGCGCGGCATCACGACCATCTGGGATCCGGTGGCCGAGGAACGCACCTTCGACTACGTCGACACACTCACCGGGACCGATGCCGCGGGCGCGTCCGTCAGCTGCACGGTCAGCCGTCGGGTGCACTACCTCGACGCGGTCGCCGTGCACCGACGGGCCTGGGTGGCGCATCGCAACGACCTCCACGGCATTGCCCTGTGGGCGCTCGGCAACGACGACCCGCTCACCTGGGAAGGCATCCGGGCAGCTCGCCTGGGCGAGGAGCAGTGGGCCGATCCGACCGTTGCGGCATCGACCGTTCCAGACACGAGCACAGCTCCCTGAGGGCCGAGCTCGGTCCCCTCTCAGAGGCTGGCCGTGTCGACGTCGATGCCGAAGAACATGCGCCCGAGGGTCTCATAGAGTCGGGGTGACACCATCAGGTGCTGGGTGGCCACATGGGCATCGCGCATGCACCGTTGGAGCGGGCTGGTCTCGAACACCGAGGAACCGCCCGCCAGTGTGTAGGCGACATCGGTCGCTTTCGACGCCGACTGGGCCGCGTGCACGCACGCGAGCCGGATTCGCGCCCGTGCGGCGACATCGATCCGATCACCCATCCCCGCCTGCACCCATGCCTGAGCGAGCTCGTCGTGCAGGAACGCCCGGGCCGAGCGCACCGTGGCCTCGGCCTTGGCCAACTCGGCCTGGGCCGAACCCGACTGGCTGAGCGTGCGCGAGCTGAACAACGGACGCTTGCCCTGCGCCAGTTCGGTGAATTCATCGAGGGCATGACGAGCGATTCCCAACGACACCGCGGCAACACCGGCCGCGAGCAGACTGAAGTTCGGGAACCCGGCGAGTGCGCAGTCGATCGTGCGCTTGCCGAGCAACGGCTGCACCGACCGGCCCATCGGGACGAACGCGCCGTCGACGCTGAAGTCGTTCGAGCCCGTGCCCTTCAAACCCGTCGAGTACCACGTGTCGTGGATGGTGACGTCGGCAGCGTCGAGGAACATGAGGTGGAACTCGCCGTCTTCGGTGACCGCGCCTCCGGTGAGGTAGTTGCAGTGCTGGGAGCCGCTCCCCCACTGCCAGCGCCCGGTGACCCGCCAGCCGTCGCCGTCGCGCACCGCCGTGCCGTTCGGCGCATACACCCCGCCCGTGATCACTTTCGGATCGCCGAAGATCTCGCATGCGATCTCCGGGTCGAGGAAGAGGCTCATGGACGACGTCGTCGACGCGATCATGGTGCACCACCCGGCAGCGCCGTCGGCGATCGCCACCTTCTCGATCGCACTCACCAACGTGATCGGGTCGGCCTCGGGTCCGCCGTACGCGGCGGGCACGCACATGCGGAACAGCTGCGCATCGCGAATTGCCTGAACCAGCCGCTTGGGCAGCCGGCGACCCTGCTCACCCTTGTCGGCGTGAGCCTCGACCAACTCCTGCAGACCCTCGGCCACCTCGATCAGGCTCGGGGAGCCGGCGTTCGGGCCGGTCATGAGGCGCGCCGGGCTGCGCGCTGCGACTCCGACCAGCTCATCCCGACGTTGACGTTCACGTCGTGAGGGAGCCCGAGCACTCGTTCGGCCACGATGTTGCGTTGCACCTCGCCGGTGCCGCCACCGATCGTGAGCGCCTGGCTGAACATGTAGCCGTCGTACCAGCCGGGGTGCATCAGGCCGCCGGCGGGTCGCTCCGGGCCGAGTCCTTTTGTGTCGGTGCCAGGCACGAAGCACTCGATGCCATCGCCACCCGTGAGCATCCCGTTGGCACCGATCATGTCGCGCACCAGCGACATCACGTGCTGGCCGTGCTCGTCGGCCATGATCTTGCGGATACTCGCTTCGGGGCCGGGCTGCTCGCCCTTGAGCGCCGCGGTGAGCGTGCGCAACCGGATGAGGTCGAGCAGTGTGTGCTCGATGTACACCTGCGCGATGCGTTGACGTGCGTTGACGTCGGTGACGCCGTCGGGGTGGGCCTCACGGATCGACTGCAATGCCTCGAGCGCGGTCGGGCCGTTGCCCCACAGCACACCTCCGGTGCTGAGCGACACCCGCTCGTTGCCGAGCGTCACCTTGGCCAATCGCCACCCGTCGTTGAGCTCGCCCACCAGGTTCTCGGCCGGGATCCGCACGTCGGTGAAGAAGACCTCGTTGAACGTGTGGCCGCCGGTGATCTCGGTGATCGGTCTGATCTCGATGCCGGGTGCGTCCATGGGGCAGATGAAGTACGAAATGCCCTTGCGCTTCGGGACGTCGGGATCGGTCCGGGCGATCAAGATCCCGAACCGGGCGTACTGCGCCCCGCTGGTCCAGATCTTCTGTCCGTTCACGACGAACTCGTCGCCGTCACGGACGGCACGCGTGCCGAGATTGGCCAGATCGCTCCCACTGCCCGGTTCGCTGAACAGTTGGCACCAGTACTCCTCGGCCGACAGCATCGGCGACAAGTAGCGACGTTTCTGTTCGTCGGTACCGGCGAACAAGATGGTCGGGCCCGCCCAGCCGATGCCGATCGGATTGATCGGGCGACGCACGCCTGCCTTGGTCAACTCGTCGTCGATGATCAGCTGGTGGATCGGATCCGCCCCGAGGCCCCACGGTCGGGGCCAGTGCGGCGCGACGAACCCCGCCTGGGCAAGGTCGGCCGCCGAGGGGGCGGGGTGGTCGGCCAACCACTCGCGCACCTCGACACGCCGAGGATCGTCGGCCGCAGGGAGCTGGAAGTCCATGACCGCACTGTAAACGCGGATCGGTCCGGCGGTCACCTACGGTGACACGCCGGACCGAAGCCGAGGTCTTGGGATCGAGCGTCGTCGGCTCGGGTGTGCGATCGAAGTCGGATCAGACCAGCTTCATGCCGTTGCCGAGCAGGTCGACGCTGCAGTCGAGGCCTGGGTTCGAGCAGTTGTCGATCCACGTCTGCATCACTGCCGGATCCCAACCGTTCCACCAGTCGCCATGGCCGGAGTAACCGGCGGGACCGCTGTACATGTCGCTCGACAGACGCCACGACCAGTTGCCACCGGCCGGGACGCTCCAGTACACATTGAAGCTCACCTGCGGCAGCGCGACCGGGTGGGTCGCCGGGCAGCCGTTGTCGGAGTACGCCATGTGACTCTTGTGGTCGGCCGAATCGAGGTTGCGACCGTCCCAGCACTGCGGGAAGGCAACCACCATCTTCACCATCTGACCTGGCGAGCACTGCTGCATCTCGTTGGTGGCCGAGGTGCCGTTGCCGGCCGAGTCCCACGCGCAGTTCCACGACACCGGGCGCAGCCAGTGCGGCAGCCCGCTGGGGCCGGTGGCGCGAGCGTCGCCGGCGATCATGCGCAGGCCCTGGGGCATCGTATTGACCTCCGACGCCTGCACGCCGGTGTATCCGGTCTTGTAGTAGGAGATGAGAAACTCGGGCACGATCGCTTCGCCGGTATTGCTGTCGACGATGCTGGGAACCCAGTAACCGCTGCGGTTGGCCGTGCCACCGCGACAGGTGGAGTCGCCGGTGTGCTGGATCGAGTCGGCGTTCGAGAACGCGTTGACGCCCGTGTTGCCGAAGAAGGTGTGCAGGTGCGAACCACCAGGGCGACCCGGCGCGACCAACGGATCATCGGAGGCCATGTGCGAGTAGAAGCAGTAGGTGCGGAACGAACCGACGCCATCGCTGAAGAACGGGCTGGAGTCGGCGAACTCGATCTGTGCGCCGGAGTTCGCGTTGAAGGTGGCCGGAGCCGGCACTTGGTTGGGGTCGACCCAAGGGGCCGCCGTTCCGCTGGGAGCGGATTGGCCGCCGACGCCCACGCTGCCGCCGGCTGTTCCGGTACCGGCCTTCGCTGCACCTGCGCCAGACGGCGCGGCCTGTGGGGTCGCCGTTGACGACGGTGACGGGACGCTGCACGCGGTTGCGAGCAACAGACACACCGAGCCGGTCAACGCGAGAGATTTGATTGATTTCATGGGATCCTCCGAACATCGCCTGGGGGAGGTATCGGCACCATCCCGGCCTCACTTGAACCCATCCGCAGAAAAAACCTTAACAGAACCGCAACGTCTCTTGACGGTTCCGTGCCAACAAAATCGCGATTCTCCAGGGATCTCACTCCAATCATGTCACTCAGATGACGATTCGGTTACTGTCAGGGGCTGTGAACACCTCGTCGACCGCCGATTTTTCTGGTCCTTGTCAAGACGATCGCACGCAACGTCACAGCGATCGCGCGCAGCGCCCACAAGAGACAATGACCGCCACCCCAGATGGGTGGAATCTGGCTCAGATCTGGGAACGGAACGCAGATCGCTTCCCCGACGACGTCGCGCAGCAGTGTGGCGAACGCACCACTCTGTGGGCTGAATTCGACCGCCGGGCCGACGGAGTCGCGGCCACGCTGCTCGCCGCTGGGGTGACTCGCCAGGACAAGGTGGCTCACTACCTGTACAACTGCCCCGAGTACCTCGAGAGCATGTTCGGATTGTTCAAGGCAGCGCTCGTGCCGGTGAACACCAACTACCGCTACAGCGACGACGAGCTGCTGTACCTGTGGGACAACGCCGATGCCGTGGCCGTCATCTTCCACGGATCGTTCACCGAGCGCTGCGCTCACCTGCGCGACCGGGTGCCGAACGTGCGCACCTGGATCTGGGTCGACGATGGCAGCCAGCCGTGCCCCGATTGGGCGATCGATTACGAGACCGCTGCGCTGTCGGCGATCTCCGCCGGCACGGGACGCGTGATTCCTCCGTGGGGCCGGTCGTCCGACGACCTCTACATCCTGTACACCGGCGGCACCACCGGCATGCCCAAGGGCGTGATGTGGCGCCAGGACGACATGATCGGCAGCCTCGACGCACCGTCGAAGAACCCACTGCCGGCCGTGCCCGGATGGGACGCGTTCGACGCCCGCATCGCCAAGCCCGGCCCGCGCAACCTGCCGGCTGCGCCGCTGATGCACGGCACGGGCGCGTTCAACGCGATGTGGAACCTGGCACTCGCCGGCTCGGTCGTCACCATGGAGGGCCGCCACTTCGACCCGATCGAACTGCTCGACACGATCGAGCAGCATCGCGTCAACTCGATCTCGATCGTCGGAGACGCGTTCGCCAAGCCGATCCTGCGCACCCTCGACGCCGAACCCGACCGGTGGGACATCTCGTCGTTGCGAGTGATCGTGTCGAGCGGGGTGATGTGGGCGGCCGAGACCAAGGCCGGGCTCCTCCGTCACAACCAGCGGCTGATCATGATCGACAGCCTTGGCAGCAGCGAGGCCATCGGCATGGCGAGCAACACCACCACCGCCGAGACCGTCGCCGCCCCGGCCAAGACGGCCACGTTCTCGCTCGGACCGAACACCAAGGTGCTCACCGAGGACGGGCGCGAAGTGATGCCGGGCAGCGGTGAACGAGGCCGCGTGGCCCTGCGCGGGCGCACCCCGATCGGCTACTACAAGGACGAGGCCAAGTCCGCGGCGACGTTCGTGTTGGTCGACGGGGTGCGCTGGAGCATCCCCGGCGACTGGGCCGAGGTCGAGGCCGACGGCACCCTGCAGCTCTACGGCCGCGGCAGCCAGTGCATCAACACCGGTGGCGAAAAGGTCTTCCCCGAAGAAGTCGAAGAGGTGCTCAAGCGCCATCCCTCGGTCGCCGACGCCGCAGTGGTCGGCGTGCCGGACGAGCGCTTCGGCCAGGCCATCACCGCACTGGTGGAGGCCCACGCCGGCGACACGATCGACGAGGCCGCGCTCATCGCCCACGTGAAGGACCAGATCGCCCACTACAAGGCACCCAAGCGCGTGCTGCCGATCGACACGATCGGTCGCGCGGCCAATGGCAAGCTCGACTACACGCGCCTCACGGCCGTCGCCCTCGACCGCCTCGGCCTCGCCTGAGCGCCGTCAGCCCGTCGTCAGCGCGTGGTCAGCGGCTCGGCCCGCATTCGTCCTTCACCCAGCAACCATCGAGGTGGTCGTTCACCAGGCCCATCGCCTGCATGAAGGCGTACATCGTGGTGGGACCGACGAAGCTCCAGCCGCGCTTCTTGAGGTCCTTCGACATCGCGATCGACTGCGCGCTGGTGGACGGTACGGGCATCGGCCCGTCGGTGCGCACGGGCGTGTCGACCGCATACTGCGCCACGTACCGGGCAATGCTGCCTTCGGATTCGTGCAGCTCGATCGCCCGCCGAGCGTTGTTGATCGTGCTCTCGATCTTGCCCCGATGCCGCACGATTCCCACGTCGCCGAGCAGTCTGACCACGTCGGCGTCGGTGTACGAGGCGATCCTGTCGACATCGAAATCGTCGAACGCAGCGCGGAAGTTCTCACGCTTGCGCAAGATGGTGAGCCATGACAATCCCGACTGGAACCCCTCGAGGCACAGCTTCTCGAACAGCCGGGTGTCGTCGGTGACGCGTCGGCCCCATTCGTCGTCGTGGTAGCGCACGTAGAGCGGATCGGTGCCGCACCACCAGCACCGCGTGTTGCCGTCGTCGCCGACGGTGATGAAGCTGTCGGGAAGCGCCATCCGACGAGTCTGTCAGACCACTCCCACACCCCCGTCCGAGTCCCACACCCCCGTCCGAGTCCCACACCCCCGTCCGAGTCCCAC
>JAYUSX010000172.1:0-4696 GCA_043755475.1 Actinomycetota bacterium | reverse complement strand
ATCTGGTTCGCCTGGGCCAGCATCGCGGTGCCGGCTTGCTGGAGAACCTGGTTCTTGGTGAACGACACCATCTCCATCGCCATGTCCGTGTCACGGATGCGGGACTCCGAAGCCGAGATGTTCTCGGTGGAGACCTGCAGGTTGTTGATCATGGACTCGAAACGGTTCTGGAGCGCACCGAGGTTGCCACGGGTGGTCGAGACGGCCGAGATGGCCGAGTCGAGTGCCGTGATGGCCGAGGCAGCGCCTGCATCCGTTGTGACGTCGAGGGCGTTGACCGCCAACGTCGTGGCCGACACGCTCGTGATCGAGAGCGCGACGGTCTCGCCGGAGTTGGCGCCCACCTGGAACGTGCCACCCGAGCCCGACGCAGCCGACGAAGCACCGTAGAGGCCCATACCGGCGCCTGCGAAGGCGGTGCCAGCACCGACAGCGGTGAGCGTGAAGCTCTCGGTTGCGGCCAGACCGGCATCGATGGTGATGGCGAAGCCGGCACCGACGGTCTGTGCCGAAACCTTGATCTTGCTCGCGGCCGCCTGGTCGGCGACGTTGGCGCTCGACGAGAGAGACGACTTGATCGCCGACTCGAGGGTCGAGGCCAGCTGGGCGCCGCTGGTGTAGGTGGCATCGGCGATGTCGACCGTGCGAGCCGTACCACCGGTGACGGTGATGCTGAACGTATCGGTCGCGCCGACGACCACCGAGCTGTCGGCGTCGAAGCCGGTGCGCTTGGCGGCCTGGATGCCATAGGAACCATCGAGCAGCTGCGTCGAACCGAACTTGGTGGTGGTCGAGATGCGGCTGATCTCGGTGCTGAGGGCCGTGATTTCGGCCTGTGCCGCCGAGCGAGCTGCCGAGTCGTTCGCACCGGTGTTGGCGCTCTGGACGGACAGGTCACGCATGCGGTTCAGCATGGTGTGGACTTCGTTGAGCGCACCTTCCGCCGTCTGGACGACGCTGATGCCGTCCTGGGCGTTGCGGGTTGCCTGGCGAAGACCGCTGGTCTGGGCACGCAGGCCCTGGCTGATGACGAGACCGGCGGCATCGTCGGCAGCCCGGTTGATCCGGAAGCCAGACGAGAGCTTCTCGAGGCTCTTGCCGAGTGTGACGCTGGTGCCGGCCAAGTTACGTGAAGCGTTGTTGGCCATCACGTTCTGATTGATACGCATTTTCCCTACCTCCGTGTGGGGTGTGTCTGTGTGGGTTCCAATCCGTGGATCCCTGCCCTGGTTGGGCCCTCATCACTGTTCGGACCGGCACCGCACCCGCAGGGGTTTCGGGGCTGAATCCCCCGCCGTTCCCCCGGCATCCCTCCGAACGTGCTTCGGTCAGCGGGCGAGTCGAACCTGGTCAGGCCTGGTCTGGCCTGGTCACGCCTGTGTGGGCCGGAACTCCCAGTGCCACGGTTCGCGGGGCACGGCCTCGACGAACCCGAAGCGATGGCCGTTCGACCGCATCCATCTCAGGGTTGCCGGATCGTTCACATCGGCATCGAGCGCCATGCCCCATCCGTGGTTGGACGTGCCCGGAACGGCGCCGTACCCGCCCTCGGAGTACAGACCCTTGCGTTCGACCAGATCCACCTGCTGTTCGTACGAGCGGTAGGTGTCGGTCACGCGCAGCGTGACGCCGTCGGCGGCGGCGGCCTCGACGGCTGCCTTCCACGCCTCGGCGGCCGGGGCATACAGCGCATGTCCGCCCTGTCCGATCGGCAGCAGCACGCCGGGCGGGATGCGGCCGTTGCCGTAGGCCTGCAGCTCGCTCGGCACCGGCATGGGTCCGAAGCCACCGATGCGGCCCACGCTCGCACCGCTGGCGCCCTGCAACCCCTCGGTGTAGACCCCGCCGACAGGAACGGCCATCGACGAGCCCGACTGAGCGCTGGGCCGTGCTTCCAACGCCTCCTGATACACGGCACCGAACGGATCGAAACCGGACGCGACCGGATCGGGCGTGATCGATTCCAGCGAGAGGCCTACCTGCGACGTGGCCACTGTGCTCTGCGGCGCGAGCCGTTGCCGGATGGCCAGCAGACGGGCTTCGATGGCGGAGATGGGACCGATCGAGAGCATGGTCTCGGTGATCGTCCGGTGCGAGCCGACGCCGTCCAGAGAGCTGTCCCTCCTGCGCTATGCAGCACGATCAGCCGCTCAGGAGACACCGTGCACACCGGAGAACTCACCCACGGGGCGGCGCCGGAAGTCGTCGCCGAACTCGTCGTGATGGCGTGGAGCACGCTCGTGGGCAGCGGGCTCGCCCCGATCGGCCGGTCTGACCCGGCTGGTCAGGTGTCGGCCGTGACCCGGTCGGCGAGCGTCATCCAGCCACGGCAGGGCATGATCTGCGCCCCGTGTGCTCGTGCTGCAGCCGCAGCATCGTCGTCGTCGGTGACGAACAGCATCGGCAACTCGGGATCGACCGGAGCGACCAGCTCCCACAGTGCGTCGCGCATCGTGCCGTCACTCGGCACGGGCAGCACCTGTACGTGGTCGCGGCCAGGCGCGCCCGCCGCATCGGCGCCGACCACCACGGCGACACGAGTACCGAACCGCGACGCCACGCGCTCGCTGGCGTCGACCGTCCAGCGCCGAGCGGTGACCAGATCGGCGCCAGGCCACGCTGCTGACGAGAAGCTGTCACCGTCGACGAATACGTTCGGCACTTCGCTGCGTCGGCCCAGCGGGCGCATCACCGGACGGTAGGACCAGTGTTGGCTGCGCTTCACCTGCAGCGCGGGATGGGCGGCCGACTTCGGTCGCTGAGGCCGTTCGCGCAGCAGCAGTGTGGCCACTGCAAGCGGGACCGCGAGGAACCACCATGGCCCGAATACGTCGGTGATCCGTTGACGCCACACCCAGGCCATCGCGAGCACGGCGCCGAGGGCGGCCCACCCGGCGTACACCAGCACGACCCGCACCCACGGTGTCGGGTTCGATCCCGGTTCACCCACAGGCCCCGCGGTGAACGCCGAGGCCTCGTCGCCGGGCGTTCCCGGCGTGGCGAGCACGCCCGGGCCGACGCCCTGCAGTGACGACGCGGGGTTGGGTCCGCCGGGCGAGCGCGGCGTAGCGGTGACGGTGTGATCGATCAGTTGGATGATGACAGTCCAGCACTCAGCAGCCTCCGGAGCGCGGCAATCCCCACGGGTCCGTCCGACGCGCGTGTCGAAGACACCGGGACGTGTCGCCGCGATCTCGATGGCGCGGTCTGGAGGCGTCAGCGTGCAACCACCCCGGCCGACCTAGGATCGCCGACGGTGGATGAGCCCTTGATCGACGTGCTGATCGTCGAAGACCACGACATGGTGGCGCAGGCCCTTGCGGCGGCGTTGACCGCGACGGGGCTGTTCCGCGTGTGTGGATGCATGCGCACCCGCGCCGAGGCGATGCACGCGATCACGGCCCGCCCGCCCGACGTGGTGGTGCTCGACCTGCGCCTGGCCGACGGCGATGACACGACCTCGTTCGTTCCCGACATCCTCGCCGGTGCGCCCGACGCCAAGGTGTTGATCGTGAGCGCGTGGGGTGACGACTGGTCGGTGTCTCGTGCCGTCGAAGCGGGTTGCCACGGCTACCTGTTGAAAGAGCAGGGCCTCGAGGAGCTCGTCGACGGCATTCGCGCCGTCGCCCGCGGCGAGGCCACATTCGCGCCGGCGGTGCTGAGCCGTGTGCTCAAGCTGCTCCGGCCAGGCACGGTGACCACCGAAGCCCTCACGGCCCGAGAGACCGAGGTGCTGCGCCGTCTGGCCGACGGGCTGACGACCGAACAGATCGCCGCAGACCTGTACGTGAGCGTCAACACGGTGCGCAACCACGTGAACAACATCATCCGCAAGCTCAACGTGCATTCCCGTCTCGAGGCCGTCAGCTACGCGCTCCGCAACGGCCTCATCCGCGTCGGCTGACCACCGGGCCGCTGTCGAGTTGGAACTGCGCTCGTTCCTCCGCCGCGTCTGACCGGTGACGTCGGTGTGAGCAGATCTCCGGTGGGCCGGTGCGAAGAACCTCAGCCCGCCGGCCGCGGGATGGTCTTGTCGACCCGTGGAAGTTCGATGAACGTGCGACCGGGGGTGAGCTCCACGATCGTGCCGTCGGCCGCCGTCAGCAAGAACGGCGCCAGCCTGTCCGAGCGCGTCCACGTGGCCGCGACGTACCGGCCACCGGTGAAGACGAACGCTCGACCGCTGCCGATCGTCTGTGCATCAGGGCTGTCGGAGATCCCGGGCACGTAGTTCATCTCGAGCACCAGAACGTTGTCCGTGGTGACCGGTCCGCTGAGCGCGTCTTCATGAAGGCGACGCTCCATCGTGCGCCGGTACAACCCGTTGGTCTCGTCCCACGCCCATTCGACGTCGATCGAGTCGAGGGTGATCAACACTCCTGGGCTGGGAACACCCTGCGCCCCCTCGCCGGCGGAGCGGTACGAGAACTGCTGCGGCGGAGGTTGCGAACCCTGAGGGGCCTGTCCCCAGAGCGCGCCGGTGTTGGAGTACAAGTTGTGTGGCGCCTTGCGACCGTTCGATCGGAAGTACACCGGAGCGCGGCTGGGCCCGATGTCGACGAGGTCGCTCGAGCGGATCGCATCGGTCACGGTGCGATTGCCTCCGCTCCACGCGAACAACGGGTGATTGAACGCTCCGAAGAGGTCGATGTCTTGCAGACGCCCCGAACGAATCGGTCCGACGGGTTCAGCACCG
>JAYUSX010000171.1:0-11939 GCA_043755475.1 Actinomycetota bacterium | reverse complement strand
GTCAGGTTCGGGTCAGCCACTTGATCGAGGCCTTCCACATCCGGACTGGCGAACCCTTCGGGTCCGAACACGAGCAGGCTGAACACGGCGCCATCCTCGTTGAAGTAGACGCCCTGGGGCACGCCGGAGATCGGCTCGGCACGATCTCCGACGATCCATCCGTCGGCCTCGAGCGCGGCATCGTAGGCAGCCAGCACGTCTTCTGGCGACAGCTCGCTCGTGCGCGATTCGCTGAACGCGAGCGCAGGGGTGAGGCCCAGCAGCGCATTGACTCCGGCGGCGTCGATCGTGGGGCCGATGCCGTCGGGAACCGGCAACGCGTCCCACCAATCCGGCTTGGCGATCGGCGGGTCGGGATCGCAGGTCGCCCCTTCGTCGGGCAACGTGAGATCGACGATCGCTTGCGCCTCCCAGTCGGTGACGCAGCTGGATGTGATCGTCTGGCTGTGACCCTCCCCGGTGAAGGTGAGCAGTCGTGCGTTGGCGCCCATCTTCGCGGTCATCTCCTCCGACCACCGGAACGGAGTGGCCGGGTCGTTCAGCCCGCCGATCACCAGCACCGGCGCGTCGCCGGTGAACGACAGGGTCGGTGCCACCACATTCGGCATCAGCGGCGCACAACCGTCGGCGAAGTCGTCGGCCGAGACGCTGGCCGCGAAGCGAGGTGACAGCTCGCGCAGTTGCTGGGCGAGCGCCTCAGGGTCGGGGGGCAGTTCTGGGTCGAGCCCGCTGGCGCAACTGATGATGCCGATCGATTGCTGGATCGTCGCGTACGAGCCGTCGGCCTCGCGACCGACGTAGCTGTCCGCCAGCACGAAGAGCGTGTCGCCGGTGCCGTTGCGAGCATCGTTGAGCGCTTGGGCCAGGAACGGCCACTGCGATTCGCTGTACAGCGCCGCGTAGGTCGCGGTCTCGAACACCGCCTCGTTGGCCAGGCGCCCATCGGCGGCCGGCGCGGGGGTGGCGTCCATCTGCACCCGGAGCGCGTCCCAATCGGCCTCGACGTCTGCGGAACGGAACTCGCACGACTCGGTGGTCTCGCACCACGTCGCCCAGTTCTTGAAGGCTTCGTCGAACCCTTGCAGTTGTGTCGAGTACTGCTCTTCCACGGAGTCACCCGTGGGTTCGTAGGCCGCGTCGAGCACGAGAACGCGTACTCGCTCCGGGAACAGCGTGGCATACACGGCGCCGAGATACGTGCCGTAGGAGATGCCGAGGTAGCTGATCTGCTCGTCGCCGAGCGCGGCGCGGATCGCATCCATGTCGTAGGCGGTGTTGACGGTGGAGTACTGCACCAGCGTGTCGCCGAAGTTGTCGATGCAGCCCTGTTCGAACGCATCGTCGGCTGCGTCGCTCGCTGCTTGCTCTTCGGGACCGTCGGGTGTGGGGTCGAGGTAGATCGTTGCGTCGAAGTCGGCATCGGTGACACATCGCAGGCCGTTGGAGCGGTCGACACCCCGCGGGTCGAACCCGATCAGGTCGAAGTCCTCGAGCCCCATGTCGCTGACCAGGGTGGTGCCCGCGCTGGCGATGAAGTCGAAGCCCGAGCCGCCGGGGCCACCCGGATTGGTGAGGATCGCACCCACCCGGCTCTCGGCATCGGCCGCCGGCAGTCGGATCAACGCAAGATCGAGGGTGTCTCCTCCAGGCGCCGCCGGATCGAGGGGCACCGTGATGGTGCTGCACTCGAACGTGTCATCGGTGACCGTCTCGTCGTCGCACGGACCCCAGACGATCGTGCTCGCTGGTTGCTCTTGGCCATCGGTCGCATCGGTCGCATCGGTGGTCTCGGAAGGCACCACCGAATCGTCTGGTGCTGTGTCGTCCGGAGCGATGGAATCGTCGGGAGCCGAGCCCTCGGCCCCAGCCGTGCGGGCGGCGGTGGTGCGGACCGATTGATCGGTCGAGCAGGCAGCGAGTGTGACCAGCCCGATGAGGGTGATCGAGGCGGCGAACGTCTGGCGTCTCACGCCGGTCACCGTACTGGCGGCGCGCTTCGCCGTCGTGTCAGCGCGTTCGGTCGGCGAACCTGTGTATCGGTACTCGTGGTTCGGTACTCGTGGTTCGGTGAGGAGTCAGACCTGACGGCCGAGGAAGCAGAGGAACTCGGTCTGGATGTCGGCACCGGCCGGTGCTTCCACCTTCGGGCCGAACACGCCGGGCTGGCGGATCATCGCATCCATCGGCTTGAGGCCGGAGTACGCGCCCTCCACGGCATCGACGGGAAGCGTCTCGTCGCCGCCTGTGGCGCGGGCCAGGTCCCAGGTGTGCACCAACACGTCGGTGCACACCAGGCGCCCGATCAACTGCTCGGCCGGCATCGGCCCGAACGGCCCGGGCAGCTGCGTGCTCAGGTCGCCGGTGGTGACGCCCGCGATGAACGTGGACTTGGCCTCGGCCCAGGCGGCCACGATGTCCTCGTCGGCCCCGATCTCGCGCCCCTCCTGGCCCTGCAGTGCCGAACCGAGGCGGAGCAGGTTGTTGCCCACGTGGGTCACCACGTCGCGGGCGGTCCAGCCCTCACACGGTGCGGCGTTGCCCCAGCTGTCTGCGCTGGCAGCGGTGACCCGGGAGTCGAACCCGTTGATGAGAGTGGTGGCGCGCTCGATGACTTCGTTGCTCATGCCGCGGACCATACCCCACCAGCGCGACCCCCCCGCAGCCGGCCCGAACCCATCGACCCCCTCGCCCCGCGATGAGAGATGAGTGGCGGTGCCGCCCTCATCCCTCATCGCTCTGGGACGAGAGCCGGTGTCGATGAGAGATGAGGGCGCCAGAGGCACTCATCTCTCATCGCGGATGCCGGAGGGTCGGTGGTTGTCACTGCGCTCCGCGGGCTGCAGATCTGACCGGGAACCGCCACGCCTCCACCGCTAGCGTCGCGACGGACGCCCGGGTGGTGGAATTGGCAGACACGGGGGGCTTAAACCCCCCTTCCCGCAAGGGAGTGTGGGTTCGAACCCCACCCCGGGCACCAACCCTGAGCTGGGACGATGTGCTTGACGCCGAGTCTCGCCGACTGTGGACAACTGCCCTGACGGGCGATTCCTGCACAGATCCTGCACAGAATTTCGATAACGCCGGCATGGCGAGGGGTTCCGTGCGGCGGCACGACAACGGATGGGGCTATCGGGTCGACCTCGGCCCCGACCCGGCGACGGGCAAGCGACGGCAGGTGTCGAAGCAGGGCTTCCGTACCAAGCGCGAGGCCGAGCACGCGGCCCAGGCCGTGCTGAAGGCCGCCGCCGAGGGAGCCGTCACCAACCGGACCCATCGCACGGTGGGGGAGTACCTCGACGAGTGGTTGCAGATGCAATCTGGTCGCAGTCGCTCACCAACACCGACCTCATGACCATCGCCGAGCAGCTTCGCCAGAACCCAGACGGGACCTGGAACCTCGGCAAACTGCCGCGCGACCTCGAACTCGTCGCCTCCGGACCCGCCAATGGGTACACCGCCCGCCGTGTCATCCAGATCAATCCGTCTCCGACTCCTCACGAGCGAGGGATCATCATGGCCCTCGAGGTCATCACCGACTCCGCCGCACTGCTGTCCATCTACGGGTCCGCCGAAGCCCGCATCGTCGATGTCGACGGCACGCTAGCCCTGTACACCGAAAGTGGTGTCTTGGGCGGAACACTGGGAACGCTCGTGTGCGAGATCGAGCCGAGGATCGTCGTCCGTTTCGGAGCAGTCGACACCTCACTCGAGGACCTCAACGACATGGCCGAGTTCATCCGACGAGCGACAGAGGCTGAGTGGGACGATCTCCAAGACATCAGCGGCGGCGACGGTTGCCCTGCCTTCTGGTGCTAGCCGGACCGCGCGATACATGCCCTACCCGATCGCTGAGACCCAGCGAATACCCGAGAGGCACTGAGCGCAATCTCACCGTCCCGGCGGTATTCTCACCGTCCCGGCGGTATGAGGCAGACGCAGATGAGTGATCTGTGCGGCGGTCGTCCTTGCGGAACGCGCCCCGAGCGGACAATCGGCGTGACCGTGGCGAAACCGACTGAAGTCAGTAGACAAGTGATCGCCGGACGTTTCGCACCGCCACGCCACCGCCACCGTCTGCAGGCACGCGCTGAAGCCTTTGCGGTTTGGTTGCGCGCCGGAGCATGTTCCGCTCAGCACACACTTGTCAGAGAACTATGGTGACGACATGGAAATCCTGTACATCGCAGCAAGCGGCCAGTCCGACGCGACCAGGGCATCGATCCCGTGGCACCTTGCCGTCAACGGTTCGATCGAGGCCGGTCAGAGCACCGGCATCCTGCTGCTGGGGGACGCGGCTGAGGTGTTGGTGCCACAGGTTCGCGACGCCATCGAAGGTCTCGGAATCGCGCCTCTCCGCGATCTGCTTTCGAAAGCACGCAACACATCCTTACCGGTGTTCGTTTGAAAGGGATGCGCGATGGCCCGTGCGGTCACCGAAGATGATCTGGCAGCGGTCGGCGGGACGTGGGTGTCGCCGACCGATGCCGCCCGTCTGATTGCCGAAGCCGAGCGGGTAGTGAGTCTCTGAGCTGAGCCGCGATCGAGCTCAGATCTGTCGCTCGCTCTATCTGGCTGGCGTGTCCGGTGAGGGCATAACGACGGCTCCGGTACCGGCGTTTGGGGACACCTCGATGTTGCGAGTTCGAGTGCGAAGGGCACGTCCGCTTGTCACGTCCGGCCACACCGCACGCGGGGTCGTGTCGTCCGGCACGGTGTCGGCGGTCACTGCTGCCGTTGTGGTGGTGCAAGAGGGATCGCTCCCGAGCCGTCGTCGTCACTGCACCCGCCGGCGACGATCATCACAGAGAGCAAGGCACCGCGCAGTGCGATCGGCAGTATCCGTGTGTTCATGAGTGGTCCCTTCGTGTTCGCTGATGGACCTTCAAAGGCGCGACCTCACCGTTCGGTTACAGCGGCCCGACCATTTTCTGTGTGGCCGGTTCGATCAGACCCAATCCGGAGCGCGCCTACGATTGCGACATGTCATCGCCGGTTCAGGGAAGCGCCGAGCTCGAGGCACCGTCGGGCGCCGGCGGTCCCACGTTCGCCGAGTTCTACGAGACGGCGCGCCACGAGCTGCTGCCGCGACTGCGCCGCGCTGTCGGGCCTGCGGCCGAGGACATCTTTGGTGACGCCTTGCTGATCACATTCGAACGGTGGGACGAGGTTGCATCGATGGCCGCGCCGCTCGCGTGGACGTGGACCGTGGCGAAGCGGCTGGCGTGGCGGCGGTCGGCACGAGATGCGCGACGGCCGCGGCTGGAGGCGCTGATGCACCGCCCCGATGGCGACGACCCCACGATGGACACCGACCTGTTCCTCGCCCTCGCCTGCCTGCGGCCGGAACACGCCGCAGCGTTCCGGCTGACCCAGCTGGAGGACCACGATCTCGCCTCGGCCGCGGAGCAGCTGGGCGTGCCGTCGGCGACGGTGAAGGTGAGGGTGCACCGCAGCCGCCGACGCCTCGCCGAGCAGACCAACGGTCTCGGCGGGCGGTGGGTCTCCGAGCAGATCTTCTCGGCGCAAGCGATCGAGCGCGGCATGCTCGAGCGCGGCCACGGAGCACACGTCGACGCCGCGATGCGATGCCTCGTCGACCGCCCTGTTCGGTGGGAGCTGCACATCAACCGTGGGCGGTACTGGTGCGGCACCGACGACGGAGAGCGAGTGGACACTTCGGCCAGGCCGCGCTCGGCGTGAACCGGCTGCACCTTCAAATCGATCGCCACGATCGACTACGTGGACGGGGTGAAGACCCCCATCCCGTTGGGCAGCATCGCGGGCTGGTCGCGCCACCGCCTTGACCTCGACGGCGATCGCCTGCGAATGTCGCTGGTGAGCACCGAGATCGCCCCGACGAACGGCGTGCCCGACGAGGTCTTCCAACACACGATCTACGACGGCATCACCTTCCAATGGCAAGGCCGCTCCGCCGCCGCCTGATCAGGCGCTGACGCTCACTCAGCAACCTGGCGAGTACGACGTCCTCGCAACGAGCCGAGCTGCCGATCTGGTGCCTGCCGAACGCTCGGCGTCGGCCCCGAGCGATCAGACGGCCCGGCCGTCGATGTGGGGCGCTGCGTCGGCTGGTTGGTGTGCTTCGCCCCAGATGGTGTCTTGAATGCGGATGAGCTGCTCGGCATCCGCCTGGCACTGGCTGCAGATGAAGACCTTGCCCGAACGATCGTGGTGACCACGCAACCTCGGCTGTTGACACGCCCCGCAGATCTCAGGTCCAGCCACGACAACAGTCTCGCGCTCGCCGGCTGGCATGGTGACCGCAGAGATCGCCTCTGTCGACGACACGTCCGACGTCGCCGTCGAACTCGCGAGCTCTCATCGGAATGTCGCAGTACCGAGACGTCGCCGGCGGTGTCGCGGAAAGGACGCGCAAAACCAGCGATCCGGGCATGAGGCGACCGGCCCGGAAGGGCCGATAGGTGGCGCGTCACGGAGGTGCTGTTGCGGCTGTTGCCAACGCGGTGCCCGTTGGCGAGAGATGGACCGGTTCTGTGTTGACCGAGGTCGTACGCTGTGGCCATGGCTGCTGGCCCTGATCTGAGCTCGATGGTCGAGCGGAACCGCACAGAGATCCTCGATCTCGTGCGTCGGCATCGTGGCCGTTCGATCGCTGTGTTCGGCTCGGTCGCTCGGGGAGAGGCCACCTCGGAGAGCGACATCGACTTCCTCGTCGAGTTCGAGCCGTCCAGTTCGCTGCTGGACCTGGTGCACCTCGAAGAGGCCCTGGCCGAACTGCTCGGTGTCGACGTTGACGTCGTGTCAGCGGGGGCGCTGCTGGAGCGCGACGCCGAGATCCGCAACGACGCGATCACGCTGTGAGTCGGGCCGACGCCCATCGTGTCGCCGACATGGTGATGGCTGCCGACGAGATCGAGCGTTGCCTCGAGATCATGGGCGAGGCGTCGAAGACCGTGTCCGCGAGAGTTCGCTGCAGCGCACGACGGGATTCCGTGGTCGGACATGGCCAAGGTGCGTGACCGGCTGAGTCACCACTACCACCGTGTCGATCCCGGTCAGCTCTGGACGATGGCATCGGTCGATGTTCCAGCGGTCGCGGAGAGCCTTCGAGCGATCGAGTTCGAGGGCTGAGGCCAAGCGTCCCGCGGGACGCAGACGGCCGGCCGATTCCCTGCACAGATCCTGCACGGGATTCTCCGGCACGGCCCGAAATCTGCGTGATCGGCCGGACTCATCGGACGGTGGGACCGCCCCTGAGCTGGGCAAACGGAATCCAGAAGACCAGCTCGCGGGAAGGGGGTTTAGGTCGCCCAGGAGCCGTCGACAGCGCGTCCGGTGTGTGAGCCCGGCGAGTTACGTGGTGGAACTGGTGATCGTGAGGCCGTGTCCCAAGAATTGGTCGAGTTGGGTCCGCGCTGCGAAGGCGACGAGCGCTCGCGCGGTGGCGTTCGCTCCGGCTGTGTCACCGATCGACTCGCGGATCTGGGCTTCGGTGAGCAAGATCGCGCCGATCATCCCTGCCCAGGTGTCCGATCTACGCAGGGCACGGTTACGAGCATCCGTGATCCAGCCGAGTGCAACTTCGGCCTCGCCAGCCTGCGCGTGATGGAGCGCGAGGACGCGTCCACTGGCACCTTCCCAGCACGGGTCCTCGAGTTGGCAACTCGTGGCGAAGATACGTTCCAGGTCGTCTGGGGACTTCGACAGAGACCGTTCGGTGAGATGTGCTTCGGCAAGCGCGGCCACCGGCCATGGCTCGAACGACATCCAATGCGTCTCGTAGACGACGTCGAGGCACTGGTGCAGCCAGTCCTGAGCCTGGGCGAGGCGGCCATCCGCGAGGGCCGCCCATCCGCCGAGCCCGAGCGCCCAGCCTTCCCACCGTCGGTCCCCGACCGATCGAGCGAACTCGATGGCGGCCTCATACTGCTCCAGCGCGTCGTCGCTACGGCCCCAGTCGGCGAGGTTCAGACCCGCGACCGAGTGCAGACCGGGTAAAAAAGTCGGCGCACCGTCAGCGATCTCGAGGGCGAGGGTCAACTGGCGCTGTGCCTCGGGACGTCGCCCGGCGAGCGTGTCGGCATAGGCACGTTCGCGCAGCGCTGCGACGGCCGTCGGCAGATCGCCTGCGCTCTGGGCGAGCTGCACTGCTTGCTCGAGCAGCACGCTGCCTTCGTCGTCGAACCCGCGTACGGCGTGGACAAGTGCGCTGCCCAGCTCCAACAGGCATTGACCGTGGAGCGTCGAGTCCCCCGCCATTTCTGCCTCGGCGCCGGCGCGACGGAGACAGTCGAGACCTGCTTCGACCGCGCCTGCTGACATCGCCGCTTGGCCCGAACGAAGCAGGCTCGACGCAAGCGCACGAGCCGAAACTCCTGGCGGTGCTGCCGCGACGTTGGCGCGTGCGGCGCTCCGCAACGCCGGCGTGGGATCGCACCCGAGTTCGTCGCGAAACAGCGACTCGACAGCGTTCACGTGTTCGAGGGCCGCTGTTGGATGACCGGCGACGACGAGCGCTTTGGCGAGCAACACCTGGGCGCCCTCATCGTATGGCGAGCGGCGCGCCGCCAGTTCGGCGAGCTCGATCGCCAGCTCGTGGTCGCTCCGCGAGATCGCTCTGATGGTCGCATCACGCAGCTGAGCCGCGATGCGAGACGACACCTGTTGGCGAGCAACGAGCAGCCACGTCGAGAACTCCGGCCCGCACGGTGGATCGACGCCCTCGAGCAGCTCACCGACGTTTGCCGTGTCGATCACACCGTCCCGCAAGTCGTACACATCAACGCTGACCCAGTCCGGCAGCTCTCGTCGGATCGGATCACCGGTGAGGACCTCGGCGCTCCCGATCGTCTTGCGAAGACTGGCGAGGCACCAGCGCAAGGACCCCAACGGGTCCGCAGCGTCCGGGAACAGCTCTGCGCTCAACTCCCGGCGGGTCAGCGCGCGATCGGCCAGCAGTACTCGGGCGAGAACCGCCCATGGCTTCTTGCCACGCACCTCCCGCAGCTCGCCGTTCGGGCCCTCGATACTTGGCGAGCCGATCAATCTGATGTGGAGCATCTCCTCCAAGCCTCGCGCACCTCCCGACGGGTTTCGAACACCCGCCTCGCCTCAGGAGATCAGTCGATCACCGACCCGTGTGCAGATCCGTGTGCGACGGCGGGCACGTCGATCGACCCCGTGGTACGCAGGCGCACACGGTCAGCGTCGATGGTTACTCCAGATGCCGCTCATGGCGTCACCGACAACAAGGAGCCGTCATGTCGCAATTCATCATCGAACGCAACATCGAGGGAGCGAGCACGCTGAGTGCCGACGAACTCGCCGACATCGCGACCAAGTCGAACGAGGTCGTTTCCGGTCTCGGCGTGCCGTACAAGTGGGTCACGAGCTACGTAGCCGGCGACAAGATCTACTGCGTCCACGAGACCGACGACGCCGAGACGATCCGCGAACACGCCCGCCTCGGCGGGTTCCCGGCAGACATGGTGGTACAGGTCGCCGCAGTCATCGGCCCCGACACCGCCGGCTGAGCCATCCGGGAACGAACCATGAACTGAGGTCGTCGCGGCGACCTGGACAGCGGTCAGCAGAGACGGCGGGTGCCGGAGTCTCATTCGCGACATCGTCCCCGCTGATCACAATCTTCCGACTGCTCGACATCTACGCCGTCAGCGAACACTCCTGAGATCACAGCAAGCACCAAACACCAACAACGAAAGGTTGACCAATGAAGAAGATCATCACAACCACAGCCATCGCAGCAGCGGTGGTCGTGCTGGGAACCGTAACGGGCGCCCATGCAGGTAGCCCGACATGCGAGAACATGTTCGGCCTGGGCTGGACGAACCATGGCGAACACGTCTTGAACTATGTGAACGGCGAAGGCGGAGCGGCGGGAGGGAAGCCCGCCCACCTCAGTGCGCGGCCGAACGGTCCGGCTCCTGGAGCCTCGTTCTGTCTCGACCAGGCGAACTCTCCGGGATTACATGGCAGCGACTTTGACTGACATCGGATTCAGGCATCGACACCGCAACTGACACACCGATGGAGGGGTTCGTGGACAGCGGACCCCTCCATCAGCCAGCCAACGAGGGCGGTCGCGGTGGAGTCCCGTTGACGAGATCCGGTGGCCGGTCGGCGATTTTGTCGGCGTGGGTGGTGAACTGCGTGCGGCCCCGATGGACACCGCGGATGCCGAGGTCACGCATCAAACGGGCGACGGTGCAACGAGCGATCGTGTGGCCTTGACGTCGCAGATGCTTGTGCAGCCGGCGCGCCCCATAGCACGAGTAGTTCGCGTGGGGGAGACTCCGCGATCCAGGCGCTGACCGTTGTGCCTTCTGCCGTGGCGGCCTGGTCGGATGGCGTGGGCGAGGTCGGCGGGGCGTGAGATCGATATCGGCCGCCCCCTCCGCAAAGAGGTACAGCGTCACCAGGACGCTCTGCTGGCCGTCGAGGGTGACGATCTTGACCGCAGGATTGGAGAACGCCCGACTTCGCCATCGGTTCGGATCTCGGGGGCTCAGCCGTCCCAGCTGACGGTCGTACAGGAAGAGCCGCCATAGGCCCAGTCACCGGGGATGGTCTCACCCTGCGCTGCGCTATGCCGCACGCCGCATCCCACCAGAAGCGCTCATCGACGCCTGGCCCGCCGACGGGGACGAGTGTCGACGAGACCAATCCGGGGGACTCCGGCTCCGACTCGACGGGGCCGGGTGAGCCGCTGGACGCCACCACTGGCGACGGCACCGCGGTCGGCGTGACCCTCACCGACACGTCGATCGACGGCCTGCCGACTGACCTCGCGGCCGGGTTGGTCGACGTCACCGTGACCGACGAAACCGACTCTGCCGGGGGAGAGATCAACTTTACGATGGTCTCCCCGGGCACGGATCCGGAAACGTTCGCTGCCGGTCTGGCCCCCGTCTTCGAGGGCGGGCCGTTCGCCGACTACTTCCTCAACAACGCAGGAGTCGCTGGTTCGGGGACGATCGCGCTCGATGAGGGCGAGTAGATCGTGTGGATCGACCTGGCGTCGAACCTCGACCGAACGTCCACAGCAGACGACATCGTCACCACCTCGTTGACCGTCGGAGCCGGAGACGACGGTGCGGACATCAGCGCCGATGGCACCGTGACGGCGACCGACTACCACTTCGACATCGATGTGGCCGCCGGCGAGCCGATCGTCACGTTCAACAACGACAGCACAAAGCAGTTCCACCACGTGGTCGTGGTCGACTTCGGCACGAACGATCCGGCTCTGGTGGAAAGCAAGCTGGTCGAGCTCCTGGAAAGTGAAGAAGACGCTCCGCCGCCCGAGGGTCTCGACATGTCGCAGGTCAACTTCGAGTTCGCGGGGTCCGGCGTGTTCGGGCCTGGTGGTTCGGGAACCTTTGCCGCCGACTTCGAAGAAGGCAAGACCTACGTCGCGCTGTGCTTCATCCAGGACCGTGAGGGCGGCGTCCCGCATGCCATTCAGCACAACATGTATGAGGTCTTCCAGGTCTGATCGATGCATATCAGGGGCCCTCTCCGACTCAGCGGGGAGGGCCCCCAGGCAACAATCTCCGGAGCCACCGCGTGGACCGCCATCGGACCCGCACGGCGGCGCTCAGGCTTTGTCGGGGAGATCCAGGTAGCGGCCTCGTACCAGAACGGTCACATCGATGTCCTGGGTCTTCCACGTGGCCTCGGTCATGTCCTGCAGACCGAGCCACTCGATGATCATGTCCTGATGCTTCGGGAAGGTGCGTGCACACCCCTTGCTCCGGGGGTAAGGAGGCACGAACTCGGCTCCGTGGATCGCCTGGCCCTCGTTGAAGTAGATCGGCTTGTACATGTTGCCGTTCAGCGCGTTGTCGACCGAGACCGGGAAGCTCGAGCTGTCGTGCCACCCCTCGTTGTCCAGGGCGGGATCGAACCGGAACGCTCGGGCGCGGACGTTGAAGGTGTCG
>JAYUSX010000170.1:0-4706 GCA_043755475.1 Actinomycetota bacterium | reverse complement strand
GCACGTTCAGCCACTTGAGGAGGAGCCCCGAGCCCGCGAGGTCGTGCGTCCAGAGATCGTCCACGTCGAGATCGACCGGCGATGCGAGAGATGTCGGGATCCCGACTTCCGCGGTCCGAACGGGTTGTGGACCACCAATCCGTTGGCCGAGAAGGCATCCACGCTCGAGCACTATCTGCACGATCCACTGGTGCGCCAGGCTGCATGGCAGAACCGGCTGGCGTCGCCGGCATGGCAGGCAGAACCGAACGTCGGCCACCGAGCGCTGGTGCAACTCGAACACGACGGCCGGCTGGTTGCACTCGTCACCCAGAACATCGACGAACTGCATCAGAAGGCGGGCCACGATCCCGACAAGGTGATCGAGGTGCACGGGACGATGTGGTGGTCGCGATGTTGGAGCTGCCACGATCGGCGGCCGATGCACGAAGCAGTCGAGCGAGTGCGCACCGGCGACCCAGATCCCCTGTGCTTGGCGTGCGGGGACGGCATCCTCAAGAGCGACACGATCTCGTTCGGACAGGCGCTGGTGCCGGAGGTGATCGAGGCAGCGCTCCGAGCTGCCGAGTCGTGCGAGTTGCTGCTCGCCGTCGGGTCGTCGTTGTCGGTGTTCCCGGCTGCCAACGTGGTGCCGAGGGCACGAGCTGCTGGCGCGCGTGTCGTGATCGTCAACGGGCAGTCGACGAAGATGGATCGGTTCGCCGACGAACTGCTGCTGGGTGAGCTGAGCGAGCTGCTGCCGGCGCTCGTGGGGCGCTGAGCCAGCGGCACCGGTCAGTTGGCGGCCTGTCGCTCACGGCAATACCCGACCGAGTTGGTAGCCTTTCGTTCATGGCTACCTTCCGCGACCTCCTCAACGCAGCGAAGTCCGAGATCACCGAGATCGACACCGCCGGCGCCGCCGAACGCATCGCCGCCGGTGCCGTGGTGCTCGACGTTCGCGAACCCGACGAGTACGACCAGGGCGCTCTGCCCGACGCGATCCACATCCCCCGTGGTCACCTCGAGGCTCAGGTGGAGGGCCGTCTGCTCGACAAGAGCGCGCAGGTGGTCGTCTACTGCGCCGGCGGTGTCCGCAGTGCGTTCGCCGCGAAGACCTTGCAGGAACTGGGGTATGCCGACGTGTTGTCGGTGGCCGGTGGGTTCGGCAAGTGGAAAGACGAGGGTCGCCCGTGGAAGACCCCGGTGGTGCTCACCCCCGATCAGCGCAACCGCTACCAGCGCCACTTGCTGCTGCCCGAGGTGGGCGTGGCCGGCCAGGCGAAGCTGCTCGGCGCGAAGGTGCTCATGCTCGGAGCCGGTGGCCTCGGGTCACCAGCGGCGCTCTATCTCGCTGCGGCGGGCGTGGGCACGATCGGCATCGTCGACATGGACGAGGTCGATGCGTCGAACCTGCAGCGCCAGATCCTGCACAACATGGACCGCATCGGCGACCGCAAGGTCGACTCGGCGAAGAAGACCATCGCCCTGCTCAATCCCGACGTCAACGTGGTCACCTACGACACCCGTCTCGATGCGTCGAACATCATGGACATCATCGACGGCTACGACGTGATCGTCGACGGCGCCGACAACTTCCCGAGTCGCTATCTCCTGAACGACGCGAGCGTGAAGCTGGGCATCCCGGTGGTGCATGGTTCGATCTTCCGGTTCGAGGGCATGGTCAGCGTGTTCCACCCGACCGAAGGCCCCACGTACCGCGACATGGTGCCCGAGCCGCCTCCGGCCGAGCTGGCACCGAGTTGCGCCGAGGCCGGCGTGCTCGGTGTGCTGCCCGGCATCATCGGCAGCATCCAGGCGCTCGAGGTGATCAAGGTGATCCTCGGTCTCGGCGAGCCGTTGATCGGGCGCATCCTCGCCGTCGACACCACCGAGATGACGTTCCGCACGTTCAAGCTGCAGGCCGACCCGTCGAATCCGGTCACGTACGCCAACCGCGACAAGATCGTGATCCAGGACCTCGAGGGCCTCTGCGCCCCCGGCCTCGCCCACTGATCCATCGGTTGCGCCTCGGTCGCCCGACAGCGTGACCAGGGAGCGACCACAGCACTTGACGAGGCTCAGATGCGGGTGAAGGCGAGGCTGCAGCCTCCGCGATGAGGATCGGCGCGGTGGAGCGACGTCACGTGTACGTCGTCGGAGCGTGCAGTCAGGCCCTCGGCCAGACCGAGGTGGAGCTCGCAGACGGTATCGGGGTCGATGTCTGTCAGGTCGGCGAACGGGCAGGTGTGAAGGACGAGGTGGAGCGAGTCGCGGGAGTGATGGGCGCGCATCTCGGGAGAGAAGCCGAGTCGTGACGCTTCACGGACGAGCATCTCCACCGGGTCCCCCGTTGCATCGGCCATCCGTTCGCCGATGGCTTGCCCGAGCTCGCGCGCCCCTGTTCCCGTGCGAACTCCTTCCGCCAGCCACGCGGCCAGCGCCCGGTAGGGGTCGTGATGGACGGCTCGAAAGGCCGCTCGGGGTCGCCCTCGGCCCTCGGGCGCGAGCACGAACCGCTCGACCAACCCGGCCTCGAGCAACCGGCCGAGGTGGGCGCCGACCGCGGTGCGGTGCAACCCGGTGGCGACGGCCAGTTCGGCGATCGTCAGAGGCTGCTCGGCAGACGCGATCAGTCCATGGATCCGGGTGCGGCTGGGACTCGCAAGTGCGCGAGCACGAGCGAGTGCACCGTCATGGGCCTGGTCGTCGGTCGATCGGCTCATGACGGTGCACTCTCTGGCAGATCCGGTGGGGATGCCGCTGATCGGTTCGCTCAGTGCGATCCGAGAGCGCTGGTGTCCACGTCGCCGGCGGCGAAGAACCCGAGAGCGCCCTTTCCAGGGTTCGAGAACTTGTGCGTCACGAACGGGTACAGGCCGTCTTCGGCGAAGCTGAACTCCACGAAGCCTCCCTGCGCCGGCTGCAGGTCGAGGACCTGTGAACCGCCTTGGCCATCATCAGGCTGCAGCAGGTAGGCCCCCTCCTTGTACACGGTGTCGAAGATCGTGCCGACGATGTGGAACGCCGAGTTCTCGCTCGGACCATCGTCGACGACCCACACCCGGTAGCGGGCATCGGTGTCGACTCGGATCGGGGCGTGCTTGTACTGGTTGTGGTAGCCGTTGAACACCACCGCGTCCCAGTCGTCGTTCATCATCTTCGTGAGGTCACCAGGCTGCCCCTCGGCGCCCAGGTAGAACTCGCTCTGGATGAAGACGAACTCCTCGTCGACCGGCGCGAGTTCGGGTGGATCGATGATGATCGCTCCGAACATCCCGTTGCCGATGTGATGCAGCGTGGGTGCCGTTCCGCAGTGGTACATGAACGCCCCGGCGTAGTCGGCCGTGAACTCGTACACCAGGGACTCGCCCGGTTGGATGGTGCGCATCTCGTCGTTCCACGCGACCTTGCTGGCGTGGAAGTCGATCGAGTGACCGAGCGTGCCCGAGTTGGTGAGAGTGATGCGGAAGGTGTCGCCGATCTTGCCGTGCAGGGTCGGGCCGGGCACCTGGCCCCCGAAGGTCCACATCTGCTGAGTGACGCCGGGTGCGACCTCGAGGATCTCCTCGGTCGCCTCGAGGGCGATCTCGTGGACCGTGCCCGATGCGGGTGGCTCGAGTCGCGGATCGCGCGGGTTCCAGTCATCGGCCGGTGCCGCCTGCGGGTCGATCGTGGCCGCGTCGGACACGGCGGCCCCGGGGTCGGTTGCCCCACCATTGCTTCCGGTATCGCCGGAACTCGTCCCCCCGAGCACGGTGATGTTCAGGACCATGCCGGCCTCCTTGTGGCCTGGCACGGTGCACCACGCCTGCACGCTCTCGCCGAACGGCCCGACGGTGACCGTGGCCGACTCGCTGGGCGGGAGCATCTCGGTGCCCGCGCTGCCGAGCACCTTGAGGTCGTGAGCCATGGTGCCGGTGTTGGTGACGTTGAACGTGATTCGCTGGCCGCTGGGCACTTCGATCGACTTGGGCGACACGAACATCTCGCCGAGTGTGATGTCGAACTCGGTCTCGCCGGCTGGTGACACGACATCGCTCGCTCCCGAATCGTTGCCGAACGCACCGATCACCGCGACGATCGAGACGATCAGCGCGGTCATGCCGATGACGAAGGTCATGACCCACCAGCCGTCGGTTCGATCGCCGTGCGCCTTCACCGGATCGTCAGTCTGCTCCTGGCTCATCTGGGCCTCCTGAATATTGAGAGTATCGATGCTCAATATTCGACACTTCGAGCACGAACATCAGTGCCGAAGGTCCTCTCCAACGTCGACTCCTGTCGTGCGGTCGGCGCTGTCTCGTGGCGTCCGTGGTGTCGCGATCACATCGATCGGCAACCCCCGGTTGTGAGAGGTCGTGGAGAACGTTCGCTGAGGCGTTGGCCCACCACCGGACGCGATCACGTGGTCCTCGTAGAAGTGCACGAGTCCTGCGTGATCGGAGCGAGCGGGACGCCGAGCGAACTGAATGCCGGGCGATCTGAACGCCCTAGACGACGTTGCCGTCGTGATCCACGAGGATCAGATCGCTCACGCGCACCGCGTGCTGATGGCGCTCGGGTGAACCACGTGACCGAACGGTTCTCGTCGCCCGCGTTCGACACGTTCCCCCGGTCGGTCGACCCTCGGTCGGTCGCCACCCGGACCGGTGCACGCACGGACATGACCCGTCGGAGTCGCACTCGCGGCGGGTGTCATGCTCGGTTCTCGGTTCTCGGTTCTC
>JAYUSX010000169.1:0-4709 GCA_043755475.1 Actinomycetota bacterium | reverse complement strand
CGCTGCCGTCGATGGGCGCGGCGTGGAGCATCAGCGGGATGATCAGCATCTTCACCGAACTCGGAGACGCCTGGCCGGGGTGCGCCGACGTGCTGACGCCCGAGATGCGCAGCGGCCTGGAGGTCGCACCCCAGCGATATGGCATCGAGGCGCGGGCGAAGATCGAACGTCGCCGGATGGAGCTCAACCAGCGAATGGCTGAGATCTTCGACCCAGCAGAAGGCGTCGACTTCGTCATCACCGCCAGCAACCCCGACGTCGCGTTCGAGGCAGAGGGGCCGTTGCCGAAGTCGTTCGGCGGCGTTCACGCTGGCGCCGGCAACAACGGCAAGTTGACGTTCCCTGCGAACCTGCACGGCAATGCCGCGATCTCCATCCCTGCCGGCACCCTCGACGGCCTGCCGATCGGATTGCAGGTCGTGGGCCGGCACTTCTCCGAGCAGGCGCTGCTCGACATCGCGCTCACGATGGAACGCACGCGGCCGTGGCCGCTCGTCGCACCGTCGTCGCCGAGGTGACAGCGGTTTCGAAGACGCCGATGCCCGCTCCTGCACCGATGGAACCAGGGCTGCGTCTGCTGGCCGTGGGGTTGGTGCTCGGCGTCACCCTGGTCGCGTTCGAGACGACAGCGGTCATCACTGCTCTGCCGACGATCACCGACGAGCTGGGCGGCGATTCGTTGTACGGCGTTGCGCTGGCGGCCTACACACTCGCCAACCTGGTGTCGATCATCGCCGCCGGACGGTTGGCCGACCGGAAGGGCCCGCTGCCGGTCATGCTCACCTCGTTGAGCGTCTTCGTCGTGGGGCTGCTGGTCGCTGCGGTCGCCCCGAACATGGCGGTCGTGGTGCTCGGGCGCACGCTGCAGGGTGCCGGAGGCGGGGGCTTCGGACCCATCGCGTACCAACTCGTGAAGCGCGTCTATCCCGATGATCGCCAGGCCACGATGTACGTCTACCTGTCGGCAGGGTGGGTGTTGCCGAGCCTGATCGGTCCCGCCTTCGGCGGTCTGGTCACCGATCATCTCGGGTGGCGATGGGTGTTCGCCGGCATCGTGCCGCTCGCACTCGCCGTCGGTGCGATCACCAGCCGCCCGATGCGCCGCTTCGGTCCGAGCGCCGCGACCGACGATCCCGCCGAGCTCGCCGCCGACCGCCGGCGCATCGCGACGGCTGCCGGCGCCGCATTCGGCGTCGCCATGCTCGTGGTGAGCCTGCCGTCGTCGCAGTGGATCGTCGTCGTCGCCGGTGGCGTGTTCGGAGGGTGGTTCGCCCTGCGGATGCTGGCCAGGCTCTTGCCGAGCGGCATCCTGCGCGCCCGCGCCGGGCAACCCGCCGTGCTCGCCTGCCGGCTGCTGGCCACCTCGACGTTCATGGGTATCGACGGGTTCGTGCCGCTCGCAGCCGACCGCATCCACGGCGCCCGGCCCATCGTGCAGGGTTTCACCATCATCGGTGCGGCGCTCACCTGGACGGGCGGCCAAGCCCTCATCGCCCGACGACCCGACGTGCGACCTGCCAACGCCGTGCGACTCGGGTTCTCGATCCTCGGCTTCGGCGCCCTCTTGGTGGTGCCGGTGTTGTGGGCCGGTTGGCCGCTGTGGGCGACGTTCCTCGGTTGGGCCGTCGGCGGTATCGGCATGGGCGTGCTGTACAACCCCACCACCGTGGCTGCGATGAGCTACGCGACAGAGGGCAGCGAAGGCGACACGGGGGGCCAGATGCAGCTCGTCGATTCGCTCGGGTTCTCGCTGATGGGCGGCGTCGGCGGCGCGGTCGTGGCCTTCTCCGACCGGTCGTCGTTCGCGCTCAGCCATGCACTGGGTACGTGCTTCGCCATCGCGATCGCCTGCGCAGCGCTCGGCGTGATCGCCGCTCGCGGCGTTCGGTCCGCCACTCCTTGATCAACTCTTGTCGGCACGGTCCGCCCGAGTCTCGGTACCTTTCTCGCCAGGCGGAAGGGACAACTCATCGATGTTCGGGCGGACAACATCTCTGACTCGTCGACGGGCGCATGGCGCCGTCGCGGTGGCACTCGCATGCGGGCTGTCAATGGTCGCACTCACGTCGACATCGCCAGCGCCAGTCGGTGCCGCGCCGGTCGACAACTTCCTGCTCGAGACGCATGCGTCGGGTTTCACGGTGCCCACCGACCTTGCGTTCGCGCCCAACGGACTGCTGTTCGTGGCCGAGAAGTCCGGACTGCTCAAGGTGGTGGACGGCACCGGAACCACGCGGGTGTTCGCCGACCTGCGCGCCGTGGTGAACGACGCCGGAGAGCGCGGGCTGCTCGGCATCGTGGTGCACCCGAACTTCGTGTCGGGATCTCCGTACGTGTACGCCCTGCATGCCTATGACCCGCCCGAGGCGTCGACTGCCACGGGCGCAGCGGCCGTCGACGGTGACGGGCAGCGAGTCTCACGGCTCGTTCGGCTGACGGCCGACGCTGCGACCGGCTACTCGACGATGCTGGCCGGCTCATCGACGACCATCGTCGGAGGCGCGAGCTCGTGGGCCAACACCGGCGATCCGAGCGCCCGCGACTCGGACCAGAGCACTCAGTGGGCGTGCGGACGTACCGCGTTCGTGGCTGACTGCATCCCGGCAGACGGTCGCAGCCACTCGATCGGCACCGTCGCGTTCGGCACCGACGGCATGCTCTATCTCGGCAACGGTGACGCCAGCGACTTCTCGAACGCCGATCCGCGATCGCTGCGATCGATCGATGTCAACAGCCTTGCGGGCAAGATCATGCGGGTCGACCCCGACACCGGGCGAGGGTTGCCGGACAACCCTCACTGGAACGGCGACCCGAACAGCAACGCCTCGCGGGTCTACGTCTCGGGACTGCGCAACCCGTACCGCTTCAGCTTCGGCGGAGGTTCGTTGTGGATCGGTGACGTGGGGCAGGGCGACTGGGAAGAGGTGAACAGAGGCACTCCTGGCGCAAGCTTCGGCTGGCCCTGTTTCGAAGGCGGCGCCGCGGGCACCTCGGCACCGAACCCCGGCTTCAGCTCGTCAACAGCGTGCATCGCCTACGTTGCATCGGGCACCACTGCACCACCGACATGGTCATACCCACACCTCGCAAGCGGTGCCGCGATCGTGGTGGGCGACATGTACGCGGGCAGCTCCTGGCCGGCCGAGTACCAGGGCGCGTTGATCGTCGGTGACTTCGTCCAGCAGTCGTTGCGCGCCGTGCGCGTGAACGGCGCACCGATCACCACCACTCCGCTCGCTACGGGCATCCTCGCATCCGACGCTGAGTTCGGTCCGGACGGCCACCTGTACGTCTCCGGTCTCGCCACGGGCGTCGTGCAACGGATCCGCTACGCACCAGGCGAGCGGTTGCCAGGCTCGATCCGGGTCACGACCTCTCCTGCCGTCCCGGCGATGGTCACCATCGACGGGGCCGAACGGACGAACTGGGGCGTCGACTGGATGACGATCGCCGCAGGCGCCCACCAACTGTGCGTCAGCGATGTGCCCGGCTTCATCACGCCGCCGTGCCAGACCGTGGACGTCAACTCCGAGGCGATCACGAACGTGGTGTTCGAGTTCGGGGCGAATGCCGTGGTCTCGGTGACGACCCGCACGAGCGCCGGCGTGATCGGCGTCCCTTCGCGCATCTCGATCGACGGTGTCCCTGTCGGCGAGTGGAACGCCGAGGTCGGCCGCGGCCCTGGCAGCGCCGAGGTCTGCTTCGGTGCCGTTGCCGGGCACACCACCCCACCATGCCGGACGGTCGAGCTGACGGTTGGCACACGCACCATCGTCGAGGGCGTGTTCACGCCGAGCGCCGGTGCCCCCGGCCTCGCGGGGCCTGTCGGCCAGCTCCGCGTGGCGACGTCGCCTGCGGTGCCCTCGACGATGATGCTCGATGGAACCCCGATCAGCGCCTGGTCGGTCGACTGGGTTCGCATGACCCCGGGCCAACACACCCTGTGCTTCACCGACGTCCCCGGCTACACGACACCTCCGTGCCGTGTCGTGACGATCGCGGCGAACGCGACCACCACATCGATTGCGACCTTCGTTCGTCGCGGCGCTCTGCGGGTCGCCACGTCGCCGCCCACCAACGTGACGATCAACGTCGATGGCGTCGACCGCAACCAGTGGGGCCTCTACACCGACGCCGTGCCGGGCGCCCATCGGGTCTGCGCGGCATTCCGGACCGGCCCGTCGTGTGCGGACGTGGTCGTCAGTGGGGGGTCCGAGACGATGGTGACGCTCAGCCCTCCGGTGCCGTTGAACCAGCCGCCGCTCGCGAGTGCTGGTGTGGACCTGGTGGTCGTCGATGCCGACGGTTCGGGGGCCGAGTCCGTCGCGCTCGATGGGCGCGCCTCGCACGATCCTGACGGGGCACTGGTCACGGCGATCTGGACCGAAGCTGGCTCGCAGGTGGCCACGGGGCTCACTCCGAGTGCCACGTTCACGGTCGGAACTCACACACTGCAACTCGCGGTGACCGATGATCGGGGCTCGACCGCGACCGACACCGTGATGGTGACGGTGGAGCCCCCACCGCCCCCCGCGGATCTCATCCACCTCAGCACGACCACGGATGGCACGGCCGGAGGGCTCGCCTTCGCTGACGAAGACATCATCACCTGGTCACCGGAGACCGCCGGCTGGACACTGCTCTTCGACGGGAGCGACGTCGGCCTCGGGGGCAACAGTGCTCGTGACATCGACGCGTTCGCGTTCCTG